>NZ_CM000745.1:3557997-3678129 GCF_000161455.1 Bacillus pseudomycoides DSM 12442 | reverse complement strand
GTCGAATCGATGACAAGTATACACTCATCGCAAAAATTGTACTATACCGCCCAGCATCATTACTAGCGGTAAATCATTCCAATTTTTATTAACTTGATTTTTTTCGTTTCTTCTTAACGTTTTGATAAAACAAAGCAGCGCTAAGCGGCATCATACCGAACCATCTATTTAAAAACGGCGCTTTTTCAGCACGGCGCTGCTCTTTCTTTTGCTTTCGATCCTCTTTTGGAGCATCCATATACGATACAAATTGTTGCGTCATAAAACGCACATAATCATTAGTAGACATATCATCACCTCTACTTGATTAGTATGTCCACTTTTTTACGCATTAATCTTACGCAGTAGCTCCCCCATAATCTCTTCCACACTTTTATTTGTCGTATCAATATATATATCCGCTTCTTCATAATATGCCCGGCGGTTCTCAAACTTCTCCACAAACGCCTCAATATTTTCTTTTTGAAATAATGGACGTGTCGTATCTTCACGAAGGCGCTCTGCAATAACATATGGATCACAATATAAATACACGACGGTTCCATTCTCTTTCATCCACTGACGATTCTCTGCGCGTTCCACGATGCCACCACCCGTTGTAATAATTACATTACTCGTTAATAACGAACGCAGCATTTCACTTTCATATTGACGAAATGCATTTTCCCCTTCTTCTGCAAAAATAGCACGAATTTCCTTCCTTTGCTTCTCTTCAATTTTTTGATCTGTATCTACAACTGGAATATGGAGTTGCTCACTTAGCATCCTCCCAATTGTTGTTTTTCCGGCTCCCATAAAGCCTGTTATGTAAATGGATTTCATTTTGTTACCTCTTTTCTGTCTGTTTAATTATTTGTATTATAACGAAAGATAAGCTAACGTGGTTTATTTTATATACTACTTGCACAAATTAATAAAAAATGTTTTGTCCTTAATTTGTTATCAAGAACAAAACGTAATGGTCATGTAACTTCTTCCTCATCTCTCTTCCACCCAATTCATAACTCTTTTATTTATTTTATCGTACTGAAAGTTCACTTTATAAGAGCGATTTTGTTTCGTCATACACTGCAATGCGACAAATATAATTTCATTTTCAAATACATAATTCCCGCTCGCTTCACCATTTTCGTATCGAAACGAAAATACAGCATTTTGTTCTTTTTCCTGCAAATCATCCTTTATAGAGGAGACTGCTTGATCAGCAATCTCTTCTAACAAAAATTTTTGCTGCGCCTCCTTATAAAATCTTTGATCAGATTTCAACATATTTATTTCATATATAAAGAATGAAAATAGTAAGAAGAGAAGAATTAACGTTCCCGGCATCGCAAAACCATCTTGTTTTCTCATGTCTTCAACTCAATGGGTGTGTAGCGCGTTGCTACACCGTGATACATTTTGCCGCTTATATCTTGCACATGTATAATTAACATATAAGGTGTTAAGTCATAAGAAACCGAATTTACCTTTTGTAATAGAATTTCCATTCCTAACGTATTTACTTTTCTCACGATATTATTTCCTAACATTTCATATGTTACATTCGCACCGTTACTCATTTGAAAAAGTATTAGAGCTTCTTTATTCTCTAACTCGACACCTTTCCCGGTTTCACTCTCTCGAAACTCTAATTGTACTTGTTCCAGGAACACATTCCATTCCCAACTGTTTATTTGCTTTGAATATGGTTTCTCGATAAATAAACTATGGAGGCGCGGCACAAGAAGAAAGAAAATAGATAAAAACAATAAACATAACATCATTTCTAATAACGTAAATCCTGCTTCTACCTCTTTACTTTTTGACATGACGACATTGTTCCATCCTTCTTTGTTTGGTATCTTTCCAAATTGTACAAACTTCTTCTTCCCGCCAATGTATCCAGTACACAACGCCATCTATCGCCTCCTCTTTTTGCTGCTTTAGCTGATTTTGATACATATATAGTGCTGCTTCCCTCTTCAACAATGAATGTGCTTTATACCGAAATTGAATATTTTTTCTTTCTTGCATGATGAGGAGTGTTTGCGGAAGTAATAGCGACACAGCCATCATTAATAAACTTAACGATACAAGCATTTCCAGCATAACCGACCCTTTTTGACACTTCACGATACGTAAATCTTCCTCTCCCAAGTTGAAATACAATTTCATAGGTGCGTGAGCGATAAGAAAGTAGAATTGTACCAGCTTTGTTTATATTTCCATTTGCATTATAGGTCATTGGATTTGGAAAAGTATTCAAATCAATTTTTATATCTCGTTCATATTCCCGGATAAAAAGGGAACGCTCATCCCCAGATTCCCAAATACTGTACATATGTTTCTCAGGACTCCATCGCAGCATATGAAGATTCCGGCGGTTTATAGCTAACTGCTGCATATACAAAATATCTTGTGAAAATTGCTTCAAAAACTGCTCTACCTTTTGCTTTTCATATAACGGAGCAACATTAAAGTAAGTGACGACGCTTAATATAGAAATGATGAATAAGACAAGAAGCATCTCTAAAAATGTAAATCCTTTTTGTTTCACGATTTACCAACAGATACTGTGCCGTCCTCACTTGAAATACTAATCGGTTCCCCTTTTGGACACGTTGTAGAAGTAATATACTTTTCTTTCACTAATTCATCTACTGTTGGTATCTTATTCTTTTCTAATTGATAAGCTTGCACTTGCGCTTCGACAGACTTCACGTATGCATCGCAACCTTTTCCTTGTACGGAAGAGCGCTGTTTAATTACATTTGGAATAATTAATAAAAGTAATACTGAAATAACGACCATCACTAATAACATTTCTAAAAGAGTAAATCCTTTTTCATTTTTCATTTAAACTACCTCCTAAATAGAATTCATCATTTGAAACATCGGCATAATCATCGCTAAATACATAAGAACAACAATTATGCCAATACATGTAAACAAAAGTGGTTGAATAATGACTAAAATACGTTGAATCTTTCCTTCCATTTTTTCAATCGTTAATTCACTATAGTCTCCTAATTCTGTCGCTAAGTTTCCGTTTGCTTGTCCATGCGCAATCACGTAAGACAGTTCCCTCTCGTAATAACCACTCTTCATAATAATAGAATCCAACTGTTCTCCCGCGATTAATAATTCTTCAATTCGAGTGGCTTCACATTGAAAAAACGGGTGATGTTTTTGTTCAACCATTAACGTTAAGGCTTCTAGTACCGATAGTCCTCCTTGTAATAAGCCGCTTAATTGAACAGAGAAATAATGAGAATTTGTTAAAATAAGAAATGTTTTTATAAGAGGAATACAAATCATAATATTCATTCTTTGAACTGGGGGAAGTTTTTGTATATAAAATACATATATACATGTTCCTAAAACGAGGCAGAGAAAAAATCCTCCAATCATGTACGGAAGCATTCGAATAAGGAGCATAATATGATCGGTAAATGAAACAGAAGAAGCGCGCAAGGAACTATATAATGTTTCAAATTGTGGAAGCAAAACGAAATTGAATACAGCAAGTATCCCTAATAGAAAAAAAGATAAAAATATCGGGTAACGAAGCACTTTCATCATATCTTTTTGATGTTTATCTTTTCTATGCAGTAGTACACTTCCTTGTTGCAACGCAAAAGAAATATCCCCATGCCGCTGTGCATAGAATAAATAACTTAATATGTCTGGATGAAACATAAGTTGGTGAAAAGCATCATGAATGCTTCGACCATTTTTTAATTCTTCTGCAATATGTTGCAATTGAATTTGTTTTTGAGAAGATAACTGAAACTGCAGAAACTCTAATGCTTGCAAAAGTGAATAGCCCTTTTCTAACAATTCCCCAAGTCTTCTTAATAACAAGACTTGCTCATGTAATCGCCACCCTTTTCGTTCAAACATAAACATCCTCTTCTAAAAAGCCTAAGGCATATCCTTTTCTTATACATGATTGCAACGTTTCATAATGATAGGTTACACGCTCTCCATTCGCTTCACAAATAGCTTTTTTCAATTCATGGCCATATAACAACTCATAAACGCTTGCTTGCCGCACTTGCCTCATTGCTTTACATAACGGCGAACATTTCCCTTTGCAAAATGGACACTTCAATTCAACAAGACGCTGTGCTGCCACAGCAAGCAATGATTGCTCAATTTCTTGCCGCGTAATCCCATAGTCCATCAAACGTAGCACAGCTCCTTTTGCATCGTTTGTATGCAATGTTGTCATTACTAAATGGCCTGTTAAACTCGCACGCACAGCTACTTTTGCTGTTTCTTCATCACGAATTTCACCAACTAAAATAATATCAGGATCATGGCGCAAAATCGCTTTTAAACCAGTTGTGTACGTGATACCTGCTTTTTCATTAATCTGAATTTGTAACAAGCCATCCTTTCTCTTTTCGATCGGATCCTCAAGTGTAACAATACGACGTGTTTGTCCCTTTTTGGCTACCTCTAGCAAAGCATACATTGTCGTTGTTTTCCCAGATCCTGTCGGCCCAGTAAACACGAGTAATCCATGAGAATGATGTACAAAAGAGAGAAGTGTTTTTGCCGAGCTTGGAAATAAAGAAAGATGGGAAAGTGGTTGAACCGACGCTTGCAAGTGTAAACGAATGACGAGGCTTTCTAAATACACAGTTGGTAGTGTAGAAAGACGTAAGTGCACTTCTTGCCCCTCAATTTGTAAATACAATGATCCATTTTGTGGCTTACGTCTCTCCCCTATATCCATAGATGCTAAAAATTTAAAATGCGAAACAAGTCTTTCTCCAAATTCCTTTCCAATACAATGCTTCGTTACTAAATCTTTTCCAATGCGCAATTGTATGACTGCATCTGCTTGTCGCGGCACGATATGTAAATCGGATGCCTGTAATGCACATGCTTCCTTCATAATTGTATTGGCAAAATGTTCAACACCATTCATAATGATCTCCTCCTCACTATGTATATATCATGCGGAAATATAAAAGAAAAATAGCGACTTTCGTATTTTCAACAGAGAAAAGAGGGAAAATATGTTTGTGAAATTATGAACAATTTCTGAATTATTGACTAAAATTACCTATAAGCAACTTTATCTGTATTATAATGTTATTATCTTGGATAAAGTGATAAAGGTGGAGATCCTCATGGAACAAGCTTTAAAAATTACAGGTGTACTATCTGATCCAACTCGTTATTATATTTATAAATATATTTCTCAAAAACATAGTTACGTAACTGTACAAGAAATCGCAGATGAATTTAATATCCATCCAAACGTAGCACGTCTACATTTATCAAAATTAGAAGATGTCAATATGTTGCGATCTGAAACAAAGAAAACGGGAAAAGGCGGCAGACCAAGCAGATTATATGTATTGTCTGAAGACTTAATTCAGCTACAATTCCCATTTCGCGATTATCAATTATTAGCAAAAATCGCTTTTAATTCATTGCTTAGCCTCGGTGCAGCCGGTGAAAAAGCACTATATGAAACAGGCAAACAATTTGGTAAAGAATTAATGGAACAACATATGCAGCATTTAAACATTAATGAAGATTCATTAACATTAGAACACAAAGTTCAAATTGCAAAAGAAGCATTATCAACTGCTGGCCTATCCCCTTCATTTGAATTAAGCACAGATGGTACACAAATTTTCTATGACGTGTACAATTGCCCATTCAAAGAAGTTGCTGTCCATCATCCTGAAGAAGTTTGCCATATGCATAGCGATATGATGAAGGGAATTTTTGAAATCCTATTTCCGGGCATGGAATTAACACGACATGATAATTTATTAGACGGATGTAAATCTTGTAACTACAAAGTTCAGCTATAACTTGTTTTCATATGAAATTGTGTCAAAAAGAAGTCAATTTGATTTGGCTTCTTTTCTTTTTTCGCAAATATTTACAATAGTAAGAAAAATAAACTATAATGAAGAGAGGTTTACTTTTTTAGAAAAGGAGGGAGATTGCATGGAGCGCATGTTTCGCGTTCTCGGCTTTTGGACTGGAATTTTCTCGGTTATGTTTTACTTAGGGGATATGCACGCAACTGCACTATTATTTTTAGGACAAACAGGATTCTTCGTACTTTTAAGCTATTTAAAATTAACAGAGCGTATGTATATATACGTATTCGGGGCATATTTAACTGTTTTCTTCATTGGGTTTACATACTATACAACATTTCTACTTGTCCCTGGCGCTGGGCATTAAAAAGATGGCAAATTGCCATCTTTTTTTATTTTCTCTAATTACCTAGTTGACTTATAGGTTTTATTGAAATATATTCTATATAACAGATTGGAATTAGGGGGAATCATCATGAATACACTGCTAGTCGGTATTAACATAGCGGTCATGCTCGTATTAGTTGGCATATTGTATTATATGCAGCGCAAGCATGTATCATTTAATAAACGCGTATTTACTGCTTTAGGGGTCGGAATTGTATTTGGCCTTATCTTACAATTTATCTATGAACCTACTTCTAAAATTATCGTGGATTCGAATAACTGGTTTAGCTTAATTGGTAGTGGGTATGTGAAATTACTACAAATGATCGTTATGCCACTTATTCTAGTTTCTATTATCTCGGCATTTACAAAATTAAAATTAACAAGTAACCTTGGTAAAATTAGCGGACTTATTATTGGAATTTTAATTCTTACAACTGGAATCGCTGCAGCTGTTGGTATCGCAGCAAGCGCAGGGTTTGACGTTCAAGCAACTGGCTTACAACAAGGTGATGCAGAAACGGCTCGCTTAAAATTAGTGGAAGAAAAATTCAGTTCAATTGAACAAACACCAATTCCACAAAAATTATTGGAGTTATTACCTACAAATCCATTTCTTGATTTAACTGGTGCACGTCCAACTTCGACAATTTCTGTTGTAATCTTTGCAGCGTTCATTGGAATCGCCTTTATCGGTGTGAAAAGAAAATATCCAGAACAAGCAGAGTTATTTAAGAAAATGCTTGATGCTGTCTATGCAATTGTAATGCGTATGGTAACATTAATTTTACGCCTTACTCCATATGGCGTATTAGCTCTTATGACAAAAACAGTCGCTGGTAGTGATGTAAGTGCCATTTTAAAACTCGGTAACTTTGTTTTAGCATCTTACGTAGCACTTATCGTTATGTTTGTTATTCACTTATTATTAATTGCTCTTTCTGGTTTAAATCCAATTCAATATTTGAAAAAGGTATTCCCAGTATTAACATTCGCCTTCACTTCTCGTTCTAGTGCAGGTACAATGCCACTAAATATTGAAGCACAAAAAGAAAAACTTGGTGTTTCAGAAGGAATTGCAAACTTTGCTGCTTCCTTCGGGGTATCTATCGGTCAAAATGGTTGCGCAGGTATTTATCCAGCTATGCTGGCGATGATGGTCGCTCCAACTGTAGGAATTGATCCATTACAACCACAATTTATTTTAACTTTAATCGCAGTTGTCGCTATTAGCTCATTCGGTGTTGCTGGTGTAGGCGGCGGAGCAACATTCGCAGCATTAATCGTCCTTTCAACAATGAACTTACCAATCGGGATTGTTGCTCTTCTTATCTCTGTTGAGCCATTAATCGATATGGGTCGTACAGCTCTTAACGTAAGCGGATCAATGACAGCAGGTCTTATTTCTAGCAAATGGCTTGGTGAATTAGATCACGATACGTATAATCAAGATGATGTGAAAAGCGAAGAAGTTGCTTCATAAGAAAGAGAAACTTTCATAAAAAGGAATGCTAATTGATATAGCATTCCTTTTTTTATTCCTTATACCTGTTTTAAAAAATTTAATACTATTTTAGGAACATCCTCATTTATTTGAATTCCTTGAACAGAACCTTTATCTACATCTTTTGCGATTATAATGTTATTTTTATCATCTACCCAGACTAACAAACTTTCCTTAGAATCATCCTTAAAAATAACTTCCATATTAGCATGTACCGCATCCCTTGCTTTTTTATCTAAAGATATTTTTTTAGATGTACCAGCTTTGATTGCTGTAACAATCTGATTTACTAGATCTTCATTATCCGTTCCTGCTTTAGAAATATTATCTTGATCTATCCTCACTAAATTCATTTCTTTTATTTGTTTTTTCTCAAATACTATTGATGTTTCTTTTTCCTCTTTTTGTTTAGTTGATGAAGAAGTTTTTGAAGAACTTGTAATATTGGAACATCCAATTAAGTTCAAAAACACTAGAATTATCATAAACAAGCACATATTTTTTCTCATTTCACTCACCCCTTCATACAATACAATTTTTAATACTGAATATCAGTATAAATCGATTCCTCAACTCCCGGAAGAAGTCTGTATACACTCATTCCAATCAAAGATTCTATTTCTTTTTTTATTTTATAAAATCCTTTCCAATGAGAAGAAGTGTGAGCATTGGTGCCGTGTCTCAATCCAACTGAGATCAATCTTTTTTCAAGTGTAGTAAATCCTTTATCATCGGCTAAAGCATCACAAAGAGTAATAACTTTATCGTATAAATCATAGTTGCTGTTTTCATTTAATATCACTACAAGCTTCATTTTCATATCTGGAGGAACAAGACTCCAATCAGCCGCGATTTCTATGTCTTTATTCCTACAAGGAACTGAATGTGTTACACATTTAATCGCATTCCCTCTAAATCCTAATTGTTCTAAGTACATGTATCCATCATAAGAATGTATAACAGATTTTGTAAAACCTTTATACCTACCAATGTCATGAAGCAACCCTGCATTATAAGCCAAATTATCATTCACATCATATCCTTGTTTCATAAATTCCAAGATTATGTTTTCAGTAGCTTGGGCAACATTTATCGAATGTTTATACCAAGGTCCAGGATTTTGTTTATATGCACGTTCAAGTAACTCACGTGCATATGCTCTATCCATGGTATACTCCATAACACCACCACTCTATCATCATTACTTCACATAACAAATCTGTTTCTTTTGCTCCCAAAGATCCAATTCTGGAATTTGTTTCTCCGCCGAAATCAATACTTCTTCGATTAATAATTCCAAATCCTTCACACTGTTTTCCGGATTTCCCATCAAGATATTCGTCATTCGCTCATAAAGGTTTTCCGGTTTTATTGTCATTCGTTTGATATTAAAAGGCATCCATTTAAATGCAGGGTGATGCACATACATTTTATTAAGGCCGAACAAAACACCAAATACATTCTTCTGTACATCACAAATTACATCGTATAGCATAAGCCAATCTTTTCGTTTTAAAAGTGCTTCACGGTTATGCCAGCGATTACTTAGCAAAAGATTCTCTGCAATCATTTGTCTAGAAAGTTCCAATGGATAATCTGCGACTCTATCTTTTAGCCCCCTAATTTTGTCTTCACCATACAAACTCACACCATCATGAATTGAGGCTACAATACATTGTTTCTCATAATCAGTTTCATACTTTTCCACCACATCAGAAATAAAACGTTCAACCGTTACGGATAAAAAGTTACTTATTTCTAATTTAATCCCATCTTTCGTTACATAAGATTCAGACCACTCTTCCTCTTCATACGGATGATACGATAAAACTGTCCCATCAATACGTTTAATAGGCCCTTCACGATCTTCATCTTCTGGCGGTGCTGACCATAAAATATGTAACTCTATATCTGAATTTTCATCTTGCCAGTTTCTTGATACGGATCCTGCTAAAAGAATCGCTTCTACTTTTTGGTTTTGTTTATATATTTTTGCCATATCTATTGCTTTTTGCATTAAGTTCATTTGATTTCCCCCATGTTTGATTATCCATTTGAACATTTTATTGCAGCGTTATTACACTGTTTCTATTTATAGCTTAATGGAAATTTATTACTATATCAAATGATTTTCTTTTATTTCTGAATATTACATATAAAAATTTTCTTCGTTACCAAGTGTATAAACAGAAAAAGGATATATGCTCCTATATTGAGCATAATATCCCCATCATCATTATCTATTGATATAACCTTTTCAAGCACATAATAAAAATAAAAGTTCCTCTTCACAGCCCGTCCCTTTTACAAATAGCCATTGTGTTCGCACCATTCATGAAACTGCCGCACATCTACCCCTACTAAAACGATATCTTTTAGTTCCACATCAACGACTTGATCGTCAATAACAAGGAAAAAACTTGATCCTTCCTGCTTTTCTTTTTGCTTTACAATTCCAATGCGATTCCGATACGGTCCATCTTTTACATACGCTTTTTGTCCTGTAATATCAAAATTCAAAATTCTCACCCCTTTTACTGCGCTCAACTTTGGCATACTACCTTCTCCTCGGAAAGTTTCCTTTCATCACACTATTTCTGTATATATATGATGAAACAGCAAAAGAGTCCTTCCTTTATTACAATTATTTTTTCTTTGTGTCATTTTTATAAATTATACGTGAAAATTAGGAAAAACCGCACTTGGAAACGCTTTCTTAAATTTATTTCATGTTATAATGGAAAAGCAGAACTTCGTAAAGAGGGAGAAAAATGGATATAACAATTATTACAAAAGTAATCGAAGCATTAAAATCATATGGATTTCAAGATGTAACATACTGTGAGGAAACAAAACAATTCTTATTTCATAACCAAACCGATATTATGAGTGGCTATGCAGAAATAACATACAGCAGCCAATTTGAAAAGTTTAACGTGCAAATTCATCCGATTGAAACCCATCATCAGGCAGAGTTACAAGAAGTTGAAAAACACATTCAATCTTGTATACGAAAAGTCGAGTATTTAAATGCACTTCTTACAGGACAAAAAAAATTAACTGACAAAATTATTATTATGTAAAAAAAGAACGTGAGATTATCACGTTCTTTTTCATTTTCACTATTATATACTCATCTTCTCTTTCAATTGTAACCCTGTAACAGACTCTAATACATTCATCGCTTCTCCAATTGTCATATCAAAAATTGTCTTATCTTCTATATACGGAAACTGTCTAAAACGTTTTTCTAACATTTTTACTGCATCCGATGAAAATACTGCACTATCTATACCGAATTCTGTTTCAAGTAGAACAATCCAATCTAAAATATGAAATCCTAACCCATTTACAAATGAAATAAGTTTTTCTTCAGGTTGTGAAGATAGAAATACATAACGTTCCATTTCACTAAAGAGTTCTTCACCTAAAATTTCTGCGAGTTCTTCATCATGTTCACGATTTACAATTTCATCATATCCATAATCGTCTGCAAGTTCTTCTACTTCTTCTCCGTCTGCACAAAGTAGCTGACTACGCAGTGCACCTTTTTTGAATTCACTTTTTTGTATAACTTCTAAAAAGCTTGTTTCCCATCCTTGTTCTAATTTCATATTTATAACTCCTTTATGCTTTCTTTATTTTTAAATATATATTTTGATTGAAGTTCTCTTTCGCATTTTGATTGCATAACCTTACATGTTCAGATAAACGAGACGCTTTATATATTTTACCATTCATATAGACATGTGGATCAATTAAGCGTTCCTTCCCACCCGAGTAACAAATATCATACTCTTGATTATTCTCTTCTACTATTACATTTGGATGTAAAGTAGCCAATACACTCGTTATCTCTTCATCACGACAACATTTCAATTTTTGAAGCACTACCTCATCATCGCACAAGAAATCTTCAGTATGTATCAGATGCTTTTCTAACGCTAGTTGCAAAACTTTTGTTAATACATGATAACTATATGAGCCTAATGGATGTAGAAAGAAATCAATTGTTTCTTTGTAATAGACTGTTGTAAACCACTCTGCCGCCTCTAGCGTACTAAGACAGATTTGTTTTTCATGGACAATTAATTGATTTAAAAATGTAAGAACTTCTTGTTTTGAAATCATTCCATATGTATATAAATCGCGAAGTGTATAATCTATACGATCTGCGCATAGAGCTGGTAGTGGTTGTTCCAACAGCATCCATTGTTCCCAGTTTTGAAGCATTTTAGAATCATATCCATACTTTTTCAAAATGAGCGGGATATCCGAGTTTTCAATGACTGTATCAAAAATATGTTCATGATAGTCTTCATCTTTTTTATGTAATACACGATCTACAACGTGTGAAAAAGCAGTATGTGATACATCGTGAAGCAATGCTGCAATTTGTTCCGCTTCACCCCCGCCCAGCATTTTCACAAGAAGCATAACTCCAATTGAATGCTCATAACGAGTTATATTCCACTCTGGTTTTACAAGAAAGCTCGCTCCAACTTGATGAATTTTCTTCAGCCTTTGCATAGCTTCTGTTTGTAATAGTTCTTCTAATACACCGTCTATTTCAAAATTACCGTATATCGTATCATAAACCTGCATGATCTATGCGTCTCCTTTATTCATGACGTATGAAACAAACTCCTCCACTTCCCCTTGAAAAATATCCACTTCTGGTAAATGGTAAAACGTTGTTTGAAGCGGATTGTTTTTATGATACATATAGATTTTCTTCTCTAGCGCAATAGCCATACCAAGCTCCGTGTGACTCCCATTTCCGCCATCTAATAAAAGTAGAAAAACATCAGCGTTTTGTATCGCCTGCTTTTCTGCTTGACCAATCTTCTGTAATTGTTCTCTATTTGTCGCTCTTTCATTTTGAGTCCAATTATATGTATGATGCCATCCCGCTTCTTTCAATTGACTCGCTACAAATTGAACAAGATGTTTGTTTTGAAAACTTGATGCAATATAGAAATTCATATGAATTAGCTCCTTATTTATAAAACCAAAGGGAAACTCCTTTTTTTAGCGTTAATGATAATAATAGCGAAGGATTTCGCCAAAAGAAATCCCCACCTTCAAAACTTATTTTGCGTTTAAATGGTGGGGCGCCTCATGCTTTTCTCTTATTTTTTGCTTTTTATCACTTTCATCGGCTAACATCTCTAACTCAGCTGTTATTTCCGATTTTTCTAAGTTTCGTTCTTGTGAAAATTTTCTTGAAATGTAAATAATAACACTACCAACGTATAGCACAAAACATATAATCAGAGCAGTATTTTCATAGAGACTCAGCTCCAACACAGTCACTCCTAATCCATTCGTATTTTCACGCTCAAAGAACTGGAATTCCCCTATTAAATCTCTGTTATTGTAACATAAATAAAGTAATTCTTCGAACCTTTCATTCTACTAAAAAAGACATGATTTTTTAGAAATCACGCCTCCGTAATATATTTCATAATGGTCTGTACTGCTTCTTTTCCACTATACTTTTTTAATTCTTTTTTATACTTCTCACAATTATGATTTAACTCTTCTATATGCTTCATAAGGGATGTCACTGTTACAGTTTCTTCATATAAAACCGCTGCATACCCTTGTCTTTCAAACGATTGTGCATTTAAAATTTGATCTCCGCGGCTTGAAGCTTTCGGTAATGGAATTAAAAGCATCGGTTTTTGCAATGTTAAAAATTCAAAAATCGCATTCGATCCAGCTCGTGAGATGACAAAATCAGTTGCCCCTAACACATCTGGCAATTCTCCGTGCACATATTCAAATTGCCTATACCCTTCTATACCTTGTAACGTCTCGTCTAGATTTCCTTTTCCGCATAGGTGAACAACTTGATAATTTTTAAGGAGCTGTGGCAATGCTTCTCGTACTGTTTCATTGATTTTCTTTGCCCCTAGACTTCCTCCCATAACCGTGATAACTGGTTTTCTAGTATGGAACCGAAGAAAGTGTAATCCTTTTTCACGATTTCCACGTAGCACTTCTTCCCTCACAGGCGAACCTGTATAAACCACCTTTTCTGTTGGCAAATGTTGTGCTGCTTCTTCAAACGTAACAAATATTTTTGAAGCAAAACGGAGTGCAATTTTATTCGCTAGTCCTGGTGTCATATCCGATTCATGTAACAAGACTGGAACACGATTTAACCATCCGCCAATTACTACTGGTACAGATACAAAACCGCCCTTTGAAAAAATAACATCAGGTTTTAATTTTCTTATTCGTACATAAGCATCCATAACACCCTTCATAACGAGAAAAGGATCTTTTATATTTTTCAAATCAAAATAACGGCGTAACTTTCCGCTCGCTATACCATAGTATGGAATTCCTTCGTTCTCTATAATCGTTTTTTCAATCCCTTGATGAGAACCTATATAAGAAATATCCCAGCCCTTTTTTTGCAAATGTGGAATAATTGCTAAATTAGGTGTCACATGTCCAGCCGAACCACCGCCTGTAAAGACTATTCTTTTCATACCTCTCCCCCTTCTACACTATAGTACACTAAAATATCGTGCTTCGGGGTGAGCAAATACCATTGCCGTTACAGATGCTTCCGGCTCCATCATAAATCCTTCTGTTAGTGAGATTCCAATCTCCTCTGGCTGAATTAAGCGAAATAGTTTTTCTTGATCAGCAAGTTCTGGGCAAGCTGGATAACCAAAAGAAACACGAATTCCCTGATATTTTGTACGGAATCGCTCTTCCATCGTCATCTCCGGTGAATCCGGAATTCCAAAACGATCACGAATCAACATATGTGTTTTTTCAGCGAGTCCCTCTGCTAGCTCTAGCGCTAACGATTGAATCGCATGGCTACGTAAATAATCCCCTTTCTCTTTCCATTCTTCCGCAATATCACGCACACCTTGCCCCACTGTAACAGATAAAAAGGCGACATAATCCATTTCATCACCGACAGGACGTAAGTAATCCCCTAATGTACGGTACGGAGCTTTCCCTTGTCTTGGGAATGAAAAACGCTCTAGCACACGTGTACGATCTTCTGGATCATAAATAATAATAGTTTGTCCATCACTTTGGGCAGGGAAAAATTGATAAACAGCTTTTGGACATAGCCAAGATTGTCCTCCTTGTAATAATTCATCAATTAAATTGTTTAACTCATGCGCTCTCTTATCACCTTCTTTTAATAATTTTTTCACATTTCCTTTTAAACCAAGGTGATGACTAATTAGCATTTGCCTGTTTAAAAATGGTGCAAGATGTGAAACTGGAATATCACGAAGTACAACCCTTTTTGTTGAGTCCGGCACCATAACTTTTGCTTTCGGCAACGGTTCAATGACGGCTGGTTTCTCCACTTTTTTCTCCTCTTGTTTCACGACATGAATGTGGCGATTTTTTTTATCCTGCTTCATTTTTTCTCGTTCTTCTTCTTTTTGCAATTGATTGATAAGATCGAGTCCTGTCATCGCATCACTTGCATATAATACGAGTCCATTATAGGAAGGTGAAATACGGTTATCTGTAAACTTTCTTGTCAATGCCGCACCACCTACAACAATGGGAATATCAATATTTGCCGCTTGTAAATCTTCGGCAGTTGCTACCATTTGCTGCGCCGATTTTACTAATAATCCAGAAAGTCCGATAATGTCTGGTTTCTTTTCTTTTACCTCTTGCACAATGCGATCAGAGCGCACATTAATTCCTAAATTAAGAATATCATAGCCGTTATTTGATAAAATAATCTCTACAAGGTTTTTGCCAATATCATGTACATCACCTTTTACAGTTGCTAATAATACCTTTCCTTTTTTCGCACTATCGCTAGATTCCATATAAGGCTCCAAATACGCAACAGCAGCTTTCATACTTTCTGCACTTTGCAATACTTCAGCAACGATAAGCTCATTGTTATTAAACAAACGACCTACTTCGTCCATCCCCATCATAAGCGGACCGTTAATAATATCAAGGGGCTTTCTTCCTTCTGTTAGTGCGAAACTTAAATCTTCATGTAAACCCTGCTTCGTTCCTTCTACAATATAATTTGCTAACCTTTCATCAAGTGTTAATGTTTCTTGTATGACCGCTTCTTTTTTCTTAGCAACCCGGTAAAAGTTCGTAAATTCTTCTAGTGTTTCTTTCGTTGTTTCGAATAATAGTGCATCTGCGAGTTCCTTTTCCTCTTCTGGAATGGATGCATAGCGCTCTAGCTTTTCAGTATTCACAATTGCGTAGTCAAGCCCAGCCTTTGTTGCATGATATAAAAAGACCGAGTTTAGCACTTCGCGACCAGCTGGCGGTAAACCAAACGATATATTACTTACTCCTAAAATTGTTAAACATTCTGGCAGTGATTCTTTAATAAGACGAATCCCTTCTATCGTCGCTGCTGCCGAACCAATATATTCTTCATCACCAGTTCCTACCGGGAAAACGAGTGCATCAAAAATAATATCGGATGGACGTATACCATATTTCTTCGTTAATAACTCGTAACTTCTCTTTGCAATTTCTAACTTTCTTTCTGCACTAACTGCCATGCCCTCTTCATCAATCGTTCCTACTACAATTGCCGCACCATATTTATGAAGAAGAGGTGTTACTTTCTCAAAACGCTCTTCTCCATTTTCTAAATTAATAGAGTTAATAACCCCTTTTCCTTGTATATACGTGAGAGCTTTTGCCATAACATTATCATCCGTTGAATCTATCATAATCGGAACTTTTAATACTTTCGTTACTTCTGCCAAAAAGTTCTCCATATCTTCTACTTCATCACGATCTGGATCCGCCATACAAATATCAATAATATGGGCATTTTCCTTCACTTGCGCCCTCGCAATTTCAGCAGCTTCTGCAAAATTCCCTTCAGCTACTAATCGCTTAAATTTTCTTGATCCAATAACATTTGTTCTCTCTCCCACAAATAATGGCCTCATAGAATCATCATATTGCAACGCTTCTAAACCACTAATACCGTGACCTTCTCGTTCATGATTCTCACGTGGTTCAAGGGACTCAAGCGAAACTTTTATCGCTCGTATATGATCAGGCGTTGTACCGCAACAACCACCGATAATATTGATCCACCCTTCTTTAGCAAATTGTTTCACCTTTTCTGCAAGTGAAGTCGGTGACTCATGATAATGTCCATCCTCGTCTGGAAGACCAGCATTTGGATAACAAGAAATATAACACTCTGATAAGTCAGAAAGAGAACGAATGTGTTCGCGCATAAATTCTGGTCCTGTAGCACAGTTTAATCCGACAGATAATGGTTTCATATGCTCAATTGATAAATAAAATGCCTCGATTGTTTGCCCCGCTAACGTTGTTCCCATCGGTTCAATGGTTCCTGAAATCATAAGCGGAACCGTATGATTTGCTTCCGTAAACGCTTCCTGAATCCCTAAATACGCCGCTTTCACGTTACGCATATCTTGGCTTGTCTCTACAAGCAATACGTCAACGCCACCTCGTAATAAGCCCCGAGCTTGTCTCGTATAAGCTTCAATTAGTTCTTCAAACGTTACACCGCCTGTTACACTAATTGCTTTTGTTGTTGGCCCCATCGCACCTGCTACATATACTTCTTTATCACTCTCCTTTACCGCTTGCTTTGCTAAAAACGCCGCTCTTTCATTTAACTCTTCATCTAAATGAGATAGCTCATAATCATGCAATACGATATTCGTAGCACCAAACGTATTTGTTTCGATAATATCCGCACCCGCTTCAATGTAAGCTTTATGGATACCTAAAATAACATCTGGCCTTGTTTTTACTAAGTATTCATTACAACCTTCGTATTCTTCACCTCCAAAATCTTCTGCAGTTAAATCTGCCTGCTGAATCATCGTTCCCATCGCGCCATCTAATATTAAAATATCATGTTGTAATCTCTCTTCTATCGGTCTCATCAGTTGATTCCCTCTTTCACGTCTTGCTTTTCTTTCACATACTTAACGAGATTTTCTGTAATTTCATATTTCAAAAACGGCGTAATGAGATAAATACCGTTAAAGTATTTCATTGCGGCATTAATTAATTCCTGAGAAATACGAATTCCTTCTTCAATTGCAGACTCCTGCGTTTCATGCCCATCCATTCTCTGTCTTACTTCCTCAGGCAATGTAATGCCTGGCACCTCAAAATGAAGAAAATCAGCATTACGTTTACTTACTAAAGGCATAATTCCAATAAAAATTGGTTTTTCTAAATGTTTTGTCGCCTCGTATATTTCTTCAATTAAGGCTACATCGTAAATTGGCTGTGTTAAGAAATACTCTGCACCAGCTGCAATTTTCCTCTCCATTCGCTTCACCGCTGCTTTTAAATGTCTCACGTGCGGATTAAAAGCTCCTCCAACAGAAAACCTTGTCGCTGGACCAATGGATTTTCCTAAAATAGATCGACCATCATTCATTTCTTTAATCATTTTAATTAATTCAATAGAAGACAAATCATATACAGAAGTCGCTCCAGGAAAATCCCCCACTCGCGCTGGATCACCTGTTAAAGCTAACACTTCTTCCATTCCTAAAGCCGATAAACCTAGTAAATGAGATTGCAAACCAATGACATTATGATCACGGCACGTTAAATGCGTCAGTACTGGAATATCATGCTTCGTTAATAATGCCCCCATTGCCATGTTTGAAATGCGCGGGGATGCTAACGAATTATCTGCTAACGTAATGGCATCTGCTCCCGCTCTTTTCAATGCCCTTGCCCCTTCAA
This sequence comes from Bacillus pseudomycoides DSM 12442, assembly GCF_000161455.1. Lineage (GTDB taxonomy): Bacteria > Bacillota > Bacilli > Bacillales > Bacillaceae_G > Bacillus_A > Bacillus_A pseudomycoides. Next base: position 3,659,661 of record NZ_CM000745.1, on the reverse strand, counting down.
AAAAACGCTGCGTATCTAATGTTTTTGGGGGATCTAGTTCAACAACCACCGTTGTTTGCTTCTTCGCTTTTTCTGCAAGGGTAACATGAGTGCTAGCACGTTTTGTTTGGATATGAACTACTTGTTGTCTTTGAACAATTTGTTTTTCTGTAACAGGCGTTACATTCGCAATTACACGCTTCATCCCTTCAATATGTGCTGGCGTTGTACCACAACAGCCCCCTAACAAACGAATACCTTGTTCAATAAATTTCGGTGTCATCTCTTCAAAATAAGCAGGGCTTCCTTCATATACGTAACGTCCTTCTACATAGTTTGGAAGGCCTGCATTTGGATAAGCCGACAAATAACCATTTTTAGGAATCGATATCATTTTAAAAGCTTCCGTCATATGAAGCGGTCCTAACTGACAGTTTAAACCGACTACATTTGCACCGTAATCTAAAAGCTGCGTTAATATTCCATTTACATCATTTCCATTTTGCGTTGCGCCCGCTTCATGAAGCGCTAGCTGTGCAATAATTGGAATATCTGTTTGTTTTCGCAATACTTTCACTGCATGTAACAATTCGAACTCATCATAAAATGTTTCTAATAATAATCCGTCAACCTTTTCTTCTAATAATGCTCCCGCTTGCTCAAGTAGCATAAACTCTCGTTCCATATCAGTCGTTGTAACGGCCCCGATATGCTTCATCCCACCGATGGTCCCTAAAATGGCGTTCTTATCTGTTACGGCTGCTTTTGCAAGTTTAACCGCTGCTTTATTAATTTGGGTGACCTGATTTTCCAAACCATACATGCGTAATTTTGCTTCATTTGCACCATATGTATTTGTTTGAATAATATCTGCCCCAGCAGCTACATATTGTTTATGAATAGATATAATAAGATCTGGATCAGATAAGTTTAATTCTTCAAAACTACTTTGCAAACCATGAGAATGTAATAACGTACCAATTGCGCCATCACCGATAACAATTCCTTTTGATACTAAATCTAGAATTTTCACTTGTCTCCCTCTTTTCTATCAATATAAAAACCCCCTCTTCATCTTGAAGAGGGGGACATCATCAATCCTCCTCTTATCATGCAAAACAAATTGTTTTGCAGGTATTAGCACCGTTTCAAACATTTCGTTTGAAGGTTGCCGGGTTTCACAGGGCCTTTCCCTCCACCGCTCTCAATAAGAGTTTGTCTTTATTATTCATCTATGTTTTAAAAGGAAATACGTGTACCTTTTAACAATCTTTGTTAATTTTCTCATAAATTTAGCATGGGATAGACTAAAAGTCAATTGAATTAGCAGAAAAATGAAAATTGTTTAAAATAAAGTTGCAATTCAATTATCTTTTGTTGTAAAGTTAAAACCATAATAAAATTTCATACAAAATATTCTTATCTAGAGAGGTAGAGGGACTGGCCCTATGACACCTCAGCAACCATTAACACGTTCGTTAATAAGGTGCTAATTCCAGCAAATTGTGAAAAGATTTGACAGATAAGAAGAAGACTATATTCGCATGAAAGCCTTCTTCTTAGAAGGCTTTTTTTATTTTTATAAAGGAGGAATTTCACATGTCAACAATCGAAACAAAACTAGCACAAATCGGAAATCGAAGCGAAACTACAACAGGAACAGTTAATCCCCCTGTTTACTTTTCAACAGCTTATCGTCATGAAGGAATTGGAAAGTCAACAGGCTTTGATTATTCACGAACAGGAAATCCAACACGTGGTCTTTTAGAACGCGCAATTGCTGATTTAGAAGAAGGTGAACAAGGCTATGCCTGTAGTTCTGGAATGGCAGCTGTTCTTCTTATTCTTTCCTTATTCCGTTCTGGAGATGAACTTATCGTATCAGAAGATTTATACGGAGGGACCTACCGCTTATTTTCGGAACATGAGGAAAAGTGGAATATTCGATGTAGATACGTAGATACACAATCTATTAAACAAATAGAACAAGCTGTCACTTCTCAAACAAAGGCTATTTTTATCGAAACACCGACCAATCCATTAATGCAAGTCACTGATATTGCAGCTGTCGCAACTGTCGCAAAACGGCACGGCCTACTTCTAATTGTCGATAATACTTTCTACACTCCTTATATACAACAACCATTAACAGAAGGCGCAGATATTGTCCTTCACAGCGCAACAAAGTATTTAGGTGGACATAACGATGTACTAAGCGGCCTTGTCGTTGCAAAAGGTCAGACACTTTGCGAAGCACTTGCCCACTATCATAACGCTTCTGGTGCTGTATTAAGTCCATTTGATTCGTGGTTATTAATTCGTGGTATGAAAACATTGGCTCTTCGTATGAAACAACATGAAGAAAACGCAAAAAAAATCGTTTCTTATTTAAATGGGGAGAATGGTGTAACCGATGTTTTTTATCCAGGAAGGGGCGGTATGATTTCATTTCGTCTTCGCGATGAAAAATGGATAAATCCTTTCTTACAATCTTTATCGTTAATTACATTTGCAGAAAGTCTTGGCGGGGTTGAAAGTTTAATGACATATCCAGCAACACAAACACATGCAGATATCCCAGAAGCAGTGCGTATAGCACGCGGGGTATGTAATCGTCTTCTCCGTTTTTCCGTTGGCATTGAAAACGGGGATGATTTAATTCAAGACTTAAAGCAAGCTATTAAACATGTAAAAGAAGGTGTAAGAATATGAGTTATTCGTTAGATACACTCTTACTTCATAACCAATATAAACATGATTCACAAACAGGAGCTGTTAACGTTCCCATTTATAATACATCGACATTTCATCAATTTGATGTAGATACCTTTGGAAAATACGACTACAGTCGCTCTGGGAATCCAACACGTGAAGCACTTGAAGACATAATCGCTTTATTAGAAGGGGGAACAAAAGGATTTGCCTTCGCATCTGGAATTGCAGCGATTTCTACTGCCTTCCTCCTTCTCTCGCAAGGCGATCATGTTCTCATTTCAGAAGATGTATACGGGGGAACATATCGCATTGTAACAGAGGTTCTGTCTCGTTACGGTGTTTCACATACATTTGTTGATATGACAAATGTAGAGGCAGTAAAACAAAACATTAGACCAAATACAAAAGTCTTTTACATTGAAACACCATCCAATCCATTATTAAAAGTAACCGACATTCGTACTGTTTGCGAATTAGCGAAATCTACCGGAGCTCTTACTTTTGTTGATAACACATTTTTAACACCACTATTCCAAAAACCACTCGAACTTGGAGCAGATGTGGTTCTCCATAGTGCGACAAAGTTTATTGCCGGTCATAGTGATGTTACAGCTGGATTAGCAGTTGTAAAAGATGATGAACTCGCTAAAAAACTCGGCTTCCTGCAAAATGCATTTGGCGCTATATTAGGCCCACAAGATTGCTCTCTCGTTCTTCGCGGTCTGAAAACATTACACGTACGTCTCGAACACTCAGCAACAAACGCGAATAAAATTGCTCTTTATTTACAAAAACACTCGAAAATTCAGAATGTGTATTACCCTGGATTAGAATCACACCTTGGCTATGACATACAGCACTCACAAGCACAATCTGCCGGTGCTGTTTTATCTTTCACGTTACAATCTGAAGATGCTTTGCGAAAATTTTTATCACAAGTCAAGCTTCCTGTATTTGCAGTAAGTTTAGGAGCTGTGGAATCCATCCTCTCCTATCCTGCAAAAATGTCACATGCAGCATTATCACAAAAAGCACGCGATGAAAGAGGTATTTCTAATTCATTGCTCCGTTTATCAGTTGGCCTTGAAAATGTAGATGATTTAATTACCGATTTTGAAAATGCACTTTCTTTTGTAGAGGAACCTGTGAATGCATGAGAAAATTCCCATCTGATATAGAAATAAAATGTTTCACATTATAAAAAAGGATAGACCAAGCAAATTACATTCGCTTGGTCTATCCTTTTTTATTACGGTACTCAGGATTTACCACCATAAACTCATCATATGCACTTAGGTAAAGTCCCTCTATTGAAGATAATAAGCCATTAATGTATCCTCTCCATAAGAACCATCTTCATATTTAATTTGCTCCCGTTGTCTACCTTCTTCTATAAAACCAGTACGTTTGTATACTTTAATAGCCCTATCATTAACAGAAACGATCCCTAAGCAAATTTTTTCTAAACCTTTCTGCTTTTTAGCCCAATTAACAAGAAATTTTATTAATTTGGTACCGATACCTTGATTGCAACATTCCTCTCTGATACCCATTCCCATTGTTCCTACATGTTTTAAGTGTTCTTGTTTGTAACGATTGAAAATCAAAAAGCCGACTACTGCACCTTCCATCTCACTTACTATATAAAGATTTCCATCCTCAACACTTTTCAATATTTTTTCTCTTTCTTTATTCACATTATCAGGTATTTTATTTGGAGAAGATATAAAAAACTTTGTCGTAGCTGCTGATAAAATGATTTCCTTTCTAATAGCAATAAATGATTCAGCATCAGATTCTTTTGCTAATCGTATCACATCATCACCACTTATCTTTTTTCAGTAAACCTTCAGGAAAGTGAAAGTGTTTTAGGAAATGTATGTTATGATATGCCTTCTTTTCATCCAAAATTATATTCTATAGAAACATATAAAATCTCTTTTTCTTATTATTTTAAAAATTTTGTATATTAATTGAAAGAATAACAAAATCGTGATAAAATTGTGTTACAAATGTATCTGTATATTCACGATTTTTAACAAAAAATACTGTGTTACAAAACGTACAAATTTTGCAAAGTTATTTACATCATGTTCTCTTTTCTTACAATTTCTTTACTTTAGAACATTTTTTCTGCAACAACTATTTTCTTTTCTTTAGATTTTTGGTATGTATAGTATGGGTATAACAGCTCGCATGGAGGTGGAAAAAACATGTTAGAAACCTTTCAAAAGGAATTAGAACTATACGAAAATAATGCAGAATTACTGAAAGTTCTTGCTCACCCTGTTCGTTTATGTATTGTAAAAGGATTGATCGAACGCGGTCCAAGCAATGTTTCGACAATGTACACAGGATTAAATATGCCACAATCCACAATTTCACAACATTTAGCGAAATTAAAAAGCGCTAAAATCGTTTCTAGTGAAAGAAAAGGATTGGAAATTTACTACAAAGTAGAAAATGAAACAATTATCCAACTTGTTCGTGTATTACTAGGTTAGGGGTAACCAAACAAAAAGGACGTATTCTATATTTTCCATCTCATATCTTTAATATAAATATATATCATGAGAGAAAATATACAATACTACATATCCTAAAGTCGTATCAAAAAACAAGACGCAGAATCATTCTGTGTCTTGTTTTTTTCTATATATGTAAATAATGCTTTAAATCAAAATGTGGCATTCCTTTTTTTTGCATAACAACATCAAAAGCATCGCTTATTCCCCCATGTAAAATCATAGAACGAACCGCTCGATTTTGTTTCTGTTTCTCAGAAAAAGGATCGGAATCTTGATGACTAACAAGTTGTTCTAATATACCTGCCGCAAGTAAAAACCCCCTTTGTTTTGTATGCCACACTGTATGAAGACTGCTTTCTTCTCCTATTTTCTTCAATTCATCCCAATGAATATGCGCTGTAATATCCATTTCACCTGGATAATGCAGAGGGTTCTGAATGAGTCTATGGTCATAATATCCCCTTAGACTCCCTTCATGATGCGCAGGATGCATCCACTCCGCCTTTGTATATCCATAATCAACCGTGATGAATAAGCCTTCCTTGAGCCATCCTATAATCTCTTGTAAATAGGTTTCCATTGCTATTGGTACTTCAAAGCGCTGTCCTTCATAAAGCTCAATCTTATGTCTTCGTAAATAGCATCGTATTACTTCTTGTTCTAACGGCCGCAATACTTCTGTAAGTTCCCGCTGCTCCGTATACGTAATACGAACTTCATACAAAATACCAGCTCGCTTCTCTATCACTTCAACAGGAAACGCATCAAACAATTCGTTTGAAAAAACGATTCCTGTAAAAGACTCCCCTAATTCCTTATAGGACTTGTACTGCGAAATATTTTGAAATGAACCAAGTTGACGTTTTTGCAACCTTCTATGAAAAGGACTCACTTCAATAATAGAATATCGTAACTCTGCATAGGTTACTGGAGATAACTGTTTCCATTCCTGTAAAACATCATAAGCAAATCTCCCTGTTCCCCCTCCAATTTCACAAACATTCGGGGGGATCTCTCCATTTTGGACAAGTCGAATAAAAAAACGAGCGAACGTCCTTGCAAATACCGAAGAAATATTACTACTCGTAAAAAAGTCACCATTTCTTCCGATTTTCTCACGTTCTTTCATATAATATCCGTACTCCTCATCATACAGTGCAAGGTTCATATATGTACTATATGAAATCGAATAATCCTTTTCTTTTTCCATCCATTTTCTTAAAACGAGCTCCATCCCCATATAGCTCCTTATTGTAAAAACGGATTATTTTCTTTTTCGAAACCAATATTTGTTTCTGGACCATGTCCACATAATACTGCTGTGTCATCTGGCAGTACAAATAATTTTTCTTCAATGCTTCCAATTAATTCTGCAAAACTTCCACCCGGTAAATCTGTTCGACCAATACTCATTTGGAATAATACATCTCCTGAAAATACAGCATTTGCCTCTTTGCAATAATATGAAATACTGCCTGGAGAATGCCCTGGCGTCTCAAACATTTCAAATGTAAAAGATCCAATCGTTAACATTCCTTCGCCTTCAATAATTTGATCAGCTGGTTTCGCTGTAATACTTCGATTCATCATAAAAATTTGCGAACCATTTACAGTCGCATCTCCTAACCAATCCACTTCTTCTTTATGTACATATACTGGGATATGAAAAGCATCTCTCACAGCATCAACTGCACCAATATGATCGAAATGAGCATGTGTTAATAAAACAGCCAGCGGCTTTAATTGTTCTTCTTGTAAATACGTTACAAGCTTCTCTCCTTCACTACCTGGATCAAAAATAATACATTCTTTTTGATCATTACTTAAAATATATGCATTTGTTTGTAATGGCCCTAATGGCATTTGTATCCATTTCATTTTTAAATCTCCTCCAGTTATTGAACTTACTTTTATGATACAACATTTCTTCCCCTTAGGAAAAGAAACGATGGTATCTCGACAATCATTTCTAAAACATGTACAATAAAAAAGAAGAAATATTGCAAAAACTCAAACGAAAGAATGAGAGAGCAGAGGGGGATCATATATGGGTCTTGTTATCATTTTTGCGCTAGTCACTCTGTTAGCTGTATTCGCAACCCTTAGAACGTTACGTGAAAAAAATTTACTAGCAGGCGGTTTTGCTGTTGCAACTGTACTTGTTTTTGGTTGGTTTACAGTCATGACTGTCCTTTATAGCGGGTACCCACCAGCTCATTAATTCACTTACAGTTCTATTTCCCATCAAGATTTTGCATAAAAAAAGAGGAAGGGATCTCCCTTCCTCTTCTCATTATTTTGCAAATACCAGTAGTCTCATCTTAATTCCGATTCGCCCTGACTGATTCTATTCTTTTTACTTCATAACTTCATATTTATGCTTCTTCACAAGCCAAGCTCCACCAATTACACCAGCATCATTCCCAAGCGTTGCAATTGCTAACTTCGTGCTCTTAACAGCACGAGAAAATGCATATTGTGCAAAATAGCGCTGAATTGGTTGTAACAATGCATCACCAGCTTTAGATACACCACCGCCAATTACAATCTTTTCTGGATTTAACGTACTAGAAAGATTTGCTACAGCTAACCCTAAATAAGAAGCTACTTTTTCTACAACTTGTTCCGCTAAAGCGTCACCTTGTTCAAGCGCTTCAAATACATCTTTAGATGTAATACGTCCCTCTTCTTCTAACATAGAGTGAAGTATGCTTGGTTCATCTGTACCTTGTAATTTTTGCATAGCAACACGTACAATACCTGTTGCTGAAGCTACTGTTTCTAGACAGCCAGATTTCCCGCAGTTACAAGGAAATCCATTTTTTGTTACGACTGTAATATGTCCGATTTCACCAGCAGCACCACTTACACCGTGCACGATCTCACCATTTGCAATTACACCGCCGCCAACACCAGTTCCAAGCGTCATACAAACTAGATCTTTTGCTCCTTCACCAGCACCTTTCCACATTTCACCAAGCGCTGCTAAGTTTGCATCATTATCAACCACAACAGGTAAGCCTGTTTCTACTTCTAATAAATCTTTTAATGGATAGTTTTTCCACCCTAAATTAACAGCTTCATAAATCAGACCAGAAGCGACATGCACAGGTCCAGGAGCGCCCATACCAATACCAATTAGCTTGCTCTTTAATTCTCCTAGTTCTTCTAACTTTTTATCAATTGCTTTCGCTACATCTAATGTAATATGTTTGCCTTGCTCACTTGTATTCGTTGGGATTTCCCACTTATGTAAAATTTCACCATAAACATTGATAAATGCTAATTTAATCGTTGTCCCGCCAAGGTCAACACCAACTAACCACTTTTCTTCCATTTTTGCTAACCTACCTTTATCTAATTCTTGCTCATCTCTTTTTGAATCTCTTGTTTCAATAAAAATAAAGCTGTTTGATAGTCTTTTGGCTCAATCAACTGTGATTGATTTAATTCACGCAATTCATCTTGCATTAATTGTAAATCAGCGATTCGATCACCTGTATAAATGATTGTTCCAAATTTTTTTAGCAATTGCTGAATATCATAAATTGATATCATTTCATCACCCTCTATGTCCACTTATTATGGAAATATAATAAGAAAACGTTCACATATTTTATTATAATCAACAAGAAAAAGTCTCGTCAATTTTTATTTGTCTATACAAGTCCATTTTGAAGAATTGTTTCTTTTTCTGTAATAATTTTTTGTACATTTTGATCAAACGACTCTGTTGGAATATAACTTACAATTTGAAAATCAAAAGCTAATGATAACGTTTTCCCTTCATACTGCAGCAGATAACGATCATAATAACCACCGCCGTACCCAATACGTTCCCCTCGTCTTGTATACGCAACTCCAGGTACAAACAGAAGATCAATTTCATTTGCTTCTGTTTCTACTGTTAGCGCAGGAATTGGTTCACGCAAGCTCATATATACTGTTTCTAATTGATCAAAATTTGTAATTTGACGAAAGATCATTGTTCTTGTCTCTCTATTACACTTTGGTACAACAACTTTTTTTCCTTCTCGCCATGCTTGTTCAATAATTACATATGTATTCACTTCATGTTCCATCGAAAGAGTAATTCCGATTGTTTCCGCTTCTCTCCACTCTTTTTGTTCATATAAAGAAAATACAATTTGTTCTGATAAAGTTTTGTGCTGTTCTTTCGATAAAAAATTCATTTGCTCTACTATTTTCTTACGTAAACGTACCTTCTCCTCTTTCACACGCTTTTCCCCCTATAAAGTGATCCTTTACTTACTTTATAATTATTAATCGCAAAAATGAATTATGTTCTTGTAAACAGTCTATCATTTTTTTCATGTATCATCACTTTTCAATAAGGGTTATAACCATAGTAAAAAAAAAAGAAACAGTAGGAAATTTCCTACTGCTTACTTTGTTTCACGGTGTAACGTAGACTTCTTGTCACGCTTGCAATACTTTTTAAGCTCAAGGCGCTCCGTGTTGTTACGTTTATTTTTCTTTGAGATATAGTTACGATCTCCGCATTCTGTACATGCTAGAGTAATATTCACACGCATTCTTATTTCCCTCCAGTCACTAATAACTTAAATCAGACTATACTATAATACCACTTTTAAAATAAAAATTCTACACCTTTTGATATTGTCTAATTTTTTCTATAAGAGTTTTCATATTTTCCTTTGCTATTACTGGGTTTCTCGCGTGTGAATATACAAGAAATTTAGGATGTTTTGCATCAGAAACAATATATGACCACTCTTTTTCTGTATATTTAAATTGGATTCCCTCTAATACTTCGACTTCTCTTTTTTCCATATCTTGCAATAACATTCCCATTACTTTCCCTTTCTCTTTCCACGAGCAAACAACTTCATCACATAATAAGTAAAGGGGTGGTGATTGCTCTAACATCGTCGACAAAGTATTTCCTTGCCGAGCAATTAGTTCGAATAATTTTCCAATCCGATATAAAATATCTTGCTGCCATCTCATCTGAAACTTACTTTGTTCACCATACATATAAAAAAGAAGATAGCACTCTCCTAATTTTAACGATAATGGATAAACACTTTCTGTCGTCTCAAGTAATAAATCAGGCACATCGATTTCTTCACAATTTGCACTTTGGTAAATCCCACCATGATTATCATATAATTCAAATTTATTTCCTTGTTCATACAACATAAGAGCCATATGAGCTCTACTGGATTTCATTAACAATTTAACATGTTCTTTTTGCTCACTAGCATAAACCCATGTAATTGTGCAACCTAGTTTTCGCAAGAAGGATATGAGTAGGGACTGAAACATTTCATCTCTTTTATTAATAAGAAGGTGAAATGTTTGCTTTTGTATCGTTTCGATATCCAAATACACTAATACAGATTCAACATATTTCTCTAAACAAACATGTACCGTTTCATTTCGTCCTATGTCTTTATCATATACATAATGAAATGCTTCTGACATATACAAGTGTTCCATTTCTTTTTGCTGTTTATACGATAACCTTATGCCTTCCTTACCATACAGTTGAATGACAATTCCTTCTTCTTGTTCAAAGCGAATAAAAATGCCCCCTGCACATTCGAGTTCATTGATCGCATACCGAAAGGCCGAATCGTTCATTTCTTGACATTCCATCGTATACAAGCCAACACTATGAATTGCATGTAGAAATAACTTTTTAAAAATATCAACTTTTACATCATCATATCCCCCTATCAATATACGCTCCCCTTTTGAAAAAAGAGAGCCATATGCCATTGCTATTTTTACAACAACTTGAGGTGTCATTTCTATATTACCCCTACCTACTACCCGGCTTTTTTGCAGCCAACCTGAGTTTTTTTCATTTTCAGTAATTCCTGACGAGGCAATAATAGAATGACTATCAACAACTTTATTAGGCCATATTTTCCCATTGTGTTGTATCACTGTATTTTTTCCAATCTGGCAACGGTCTGCTACCACACTTTTCTCAAATAAAGTTACATCATCTTTAATCATCGCATTTTCTCCAACGGTCGCTTCTAATAGCTCACAGCGTTTTCCTACATACGTATGGGCAAGAACAATACTTTTTTGGACATGCGTATGATCTAATATTGTGCTGCACTTACCGATAATTGAATATGGCTCAATTATTACCCCCGCTCCGATGGACACTCCTTCTCCGATAAAAGATGGACCGTGAATTTTTGTTCCCTTTTCAATAGTTACCCCTTCTCCCATCCAAACCATCGGTAGTACTTCCGTATAAGAAATGGGTACCTGTACTTTCTTTGTAAGTAAGTCAAAATGAGCCTGCCGATATTGATCTAATGTACCAATATCTAACCAGTAGCCTTGCGCTACATATCCAAAGAGTGCTTTTTTATTTTCCAGCAAAGGAAAGACATGGTGACTAAAATCAAAAAACTGCGCTGATGAAATATAAGAAAAAATTTCGGGGTCCATAATATAAATGCCTGTATTTACAATATTTGAAATCACTTCGTTCCAACTCGGTTTTTCCATGTAACGTATAATTTCATGCTCTCTATTCATAACGACTGAACCAAATGATAGTGGGTTTTCCACTTCCTTTACAAACATTGTGACCAGTCTATTCCTGCATTGATGGAATTCAATTCCTTTCGATAAATTAAAATCCGTCAATGCATCTCCACTAATTACAACAAATGGCTCATCTAAAAACGCTTCTGCTTGTTTAATGCTTCCTGCCGTACCAAGCGGCGGCGAATCTTCGAAATATTGCAACTTCACTCCCCATTTACTTCCATCACCAAAATACCGCCTAATTGCCGTACTCATATATTGAACTGTAATTGCAATCTCATGAATACCATGCTGCCTTAGTAACTCAATATTGTATTCTATCACTGGTTTTTCAAGTAATGGTAACATTGGCTTTGGAAGATTACATGTTAACGGTCTAAGACGCCTTCCTTTTCCTCCAGCTAAAATAACCCCCTTCATATACATTCATCCTCCACGTTTATAATGTTGAACGACCTTGTATATCATATGTATGTCACTTATGTAGAAATTAACCTTTTCACTTCACTGAACCACATTGGTAAGCGCTTACTTTATAGCTTAATACTGTGAAATTTTAATCAGTGGCGTTTTTCCTTGTCTTTCACTGAGTGTCTACCTTCACCAATCGAGTTTTTTACAGGATAAACAATCGCTTCCTATATTATTCCATATCATATTATGATACATCTTATCATCATAGAGAGGACAAGACAACGAGCTTTTTTTGTCATGTTTTGACTAAAAAAGCAAGTGATATTCCATCACTTGCTAACATTTTTTCCTATTCATTTAATAAATAATGTTTTCCTTTCACCAAGTAAAAAACATTCTCGGCAATATTCGTAATGTGATCTGCTACACGCTCAATGTAACGTGCAATAAAAGATAATTGTGTAATTTGCGTAATCGCTTCAGGATGTTCAGGGATAGAGGAAATAAATTCACGAATCGCTCTCCCGTATATTTCGTCAACAGAATCATCCATTTCCGCAATTTGTTTTGCAGAAGTTAAATTTTCTTCTTGATATGCTTCTAACGATAAATTTAACATATCCATGGCAATCGTAAACATTTGTTCTAGACTATGCAAGCTAACAGATACATCTTTTTCTCCGAGCCGAATTGTTGATTTAGCAATATTTACGGCATGATCTGCAATACGTTCTAAATCTGTTGCTGTCTTAATCGAAACAAAAATTCTTCGCAGATCGCTTGCAACAGGTTGCTGTTTTGTAATTAGCATAAGTGCAAGGTCATTAATTTCTTCTTCTAAATTATCCATACGGTAATCACCATCAATGACTTCTAGCGCTTTTTCTACATCTTTCTTCTGAAGCCCTTCCATAGAACAAGAAAGGGCTTCTCTTGCCAATTCTCCAAGTTCAATTACCTTTTGCTGCAATGTGTGTAAATCATAATGAAATTGCTCCCTTACCATGTTGTTTCCCCCTTTAGCTGTTACATATATGAAAACTCCCGCCACTTAGCTCCTTTGGATCTTGAAGTGGGAGTTTCTCGTGTGTCTCCTCTAACAGATGCGTAACACGAGTGGAGCTGACACAGTTACCTGATAGCACAACCCCTCTATTTCATTGGCAAACGCCTTTGGAACCACTTTTTTAATATATTGTACAAAGCGTACAAGAATGCGGTTACTAGCAATTCAGCTCCCCGCTCAAGGACTGTGCTGAGCATAGTCCTTGAGCGGGGAGTTTTCTTACTTGATTTTTGATAAAATGATAAAAGCCCCTTATAAAGGGGCTTTTACTCCCAAAAACATTAACCAAATCGTCCCGTGATATAATCTTCTGTTCGTTTATCTGTAGGAGTAGTGAATAATTTGTTTGTATCTGTATATTCAACAACTTCACCGCTTAGGAAGAACGCTGTTTTATCAGAGATACGTGCCGCTTGTTGCATATTATGCGTCACAATTACAATACTAAAATCTTTCTTTAGCTCTTGAATCAATTCTTCAACTTTCAATGTAGAAATCGGATCCAATGCTGATGTCGGTTCATCCATTAAGATTACATCCGGTTCAATCGCTAAACAACGCGCGATACATAAACGCTGTTGTTGTCCACCAGATAAACCATATGCATTATCGTGTAATCGATCTTTTAATTCATCCCAAATCGCTGCACCACGTAAACTTTTTTCAACAATTGCATCAAGTGTCTTCTTATCACGAATACCATGAATCTTTGGACCATAGGCAACATTCTCATAAATAGATTTCGGAAATGGATTTGGCTTTTGGAACACCATTCCAACATGCGTACGTAATTCTTCAACAGGATATGACTTATCAAAAATATTTCGATCTCGATATTCAATTACTCCCGTTGTGCGAACGATAGGTACTAGCTCTACCATACGGTTTAACGTTTTTAAATATGTTGATTTTCCGCAACCACTCGGTCCAATAATTGCTGTTACTTCATTCTCATGAATACTTAAATTAACATCTTTTAATGCATGATCTTCTCCATACCATAAATTTAAATTTTTTGTATCGAATACAACCTTCTTCGTTGCTGACTCAATTTTCTCTTCATTTTTCACCTGTACATTTACTACTGTTGCTACCATTTTGAATTCCCCTTTCATCCACTACTTACGATTTCTCAACCATAAGACAACCACATTTATAATGAGCAACAATCCTAATAAAACGATCATACCGGCTGCTGCTACATGCTGAAACTCCTCTTGCGGTCTACTCATCCAATTAAAAATTTGAATCGGTAAAACTGTAAATCTATCAAACATGTTAAGCGGAATATAATTAGCAAAAGCAAGCGCCCCAATGACTAATAATGGTGCCGCTTCTCCGATTGCCCTCGATAAAGCCAAAACACATCCCGTTAAAATTCCTGGCAAGGCAGTTGGCACTACAATTTGATACATTGTTTGCCATTTTGTAGCACCGACACCATATGAGGCTTCTAACAAAGAGCTTGGCACCATACGAATTGCTTCTTGACTCGACACAACAACAGTTGGTAACACAAGAAGACTCATCGTAAACGCTGCTGTTACTATACTCTCACCTAACTGAAGACCATATACAAAAATTGTTAAACCAAGCAATCCAAACACAACAGATGGCACCCCCGCTAATGTTTGAATATTTAATTCTACGATTCTTGTGAATACAGATTGTCTTGCATAATGCTCTAAATAAAGAGCTGTACCTACTCCAAATATAAAGGAAACTGGTACTACTATACTCATAAATACAATTGTTCCTGACAATGCAGCTGCAATACCAGCTTGCTTTGGATTACGCGAAGCAAAGTTCATAAAAAAATCTATCGAAAGATAACTTATACCTTTTTCAAAGATTTGATAAAGTAATAAAATTAGTATGCAAATAGAAAATAGCATTGTCATATAAGAAATTGACTTATATATTTGATCCTTCCAAAAACGCGTTGCCATATTTTCTTTTATTCTCTTATGGTTCAGCATTCGCATCTTATATCGCCTTTCTAAAACGGTGCATAATCTGCTGCGAAATCATATTCATCATGAATGTAAACATAAGTAACGTCGCGCCTACAGCGTACATACTATAGTATGCGATCGTTCCATGGGGGGCATCACCTAAGCTTACTTGCACAATATAAGCCGTTAACGTTTGAATGGAGTGCGTCGGATCTATAGATACATTGGGCGTTGAACCTCCAGCAATGACAACAATCATCGTTTCACCAATCGCACGTGAAGCCGCTAATAGGATTGCAGCCATAATACCGGTAAATGCAGCTGGAAACACAACCTTTCGTACAGTTTCAAAACGCGTTGCACCTAGCCCAAGTGAAGCCTCTTTTATTCCTTTAGATACAGCTCCCATTGCATCTTCAGAAAGAGAAGCGATTGTTGGAACCATCATAATTCCTATAACAATGCCTGGACTAATTGCATTAAAGAACTGTAAATCCGGAATGACACGCTGCAAGGCCGGTGTGACAATCGTTAAAGCAAAAAATCCATATACAATTGTAGGAATACCTGCTAGTAGTTCTAAAATGGGCTTTAACACTTTTCTAACAAAGTGTGAAGCATATTCATTTAAAAACACGGCACATCCTAGTCCAATTGGAATAGCTACTATCATAGCGATTGTTGTTACAAGTAAGGTCCCACATATAAGAGGAAGTATCCCAAACTTAGGCTCTTCAAAAAATGGTAACCATTCTTTCTCAGTAAAAAAAGAATACATTGATATTTCACGAAAAAACATAATTGTTTCATTCGCTAGCGTAATAACAATACCGATTGTTGTTATAATAGATACGCTAGCAATTGCCTTTAATAGTAACGGAACCATTCGATTGATTCGCTGCGTTTTTTTTCTTTTGATTGTATTTCTTTCAATCAAATGTTGCACAGAAAATGCAAATTGACTTTTGTCATTTCGAGCCAAAGATGAAAACCCCTTTCCATCCTGACATTATCTTTTTATTTCTGTTAACATTCGCAGCTGTTCACTATATTTCTTTTGTGGTAATTTAACATATCCGACTTCTTCAGCAAGTCCGCCCGCATGTTGCATCATAAACACCACATACTCTGCCACACTGCTTTTATTTCGAATCGAAGCATGGTTTACATAAGCAAATAGCGGCCTAGACAATGGCTTATAAACACCAGATTGAATGTTTGCTTTCGTTGGTGGTACACCATTTACTTTTACGGCTTTTACCTTATCTCGATTCGCCATATAGTACGCATATCCCACAAATGCAATTGCATTTTTATCATTCATTACCCCTTGCATAATGACTTGATCATCTTCAGATAAAGCAACTGTTTTTGCAAGACGATTGTTTCGCAGGACAACACTTTGAAAATAATCATACGTACCGGAATCAACACCTGGCGCATAAAATTGCACCTTTTCGTGCGGCCATTTCGGATGAATATGTGACCATCGTTTCGTTCTACCATCTTCGCTCCATAATAGACGTAATTCTTCTATTGTCATATTATCAGCCCATGTATTTTGACGATTCACAATGATTGTGAGGCCATCATAAGCAATTTCAAATGGTGTAAACTGGATGGAATTTTCCTTCATAAAATTTTCTTCTACTTGTTTTACCTGGCGCGATGCATTATTTATATCTACTTCGCCTTTGCCAAAACGATGAAACCCTCCTCCTGTCCCAGATATACTAATAGAAATTTTCACACGTGGTTCTTTTTTTGTGTACTCTTCCGCTATAGCTTCCATAATTGGAAAAACGGTTGAGGATCCATCAACTCTCACTTCCCTCACATCATTAGCAGCGGATGGAGTAGACACATATAAAAAAATGAAACATGTCGATATTGCTAAAATCTTGATAGATTTTTTTGTCCATTTCACGTGTAGCTCCTCCTAGAAGTATCCTGGAGTAACAGGATTACAGATATAAGAATAATGCCCAACTATTAATTCGGTTTTAATAATTTGTAAAAGTTTTGTAAAGTTCAACATAATGTGGAGGAATACGATACTTCTTTCTCATTTTCACTTCTTTTCTCAAAAGTAAATATATGACCGGTCATACTATGAGAGAGTTCATTTTTTTCAACCCCCTATTTCGCGTATAGGATATGCTCGTCCACAATTACTAAAACCTATGCATAAAATACAAAAAAAAGCACACTATCTTTTAAGATAGTGTGCCAAATTCACATATTTTTATTCTTTTTTACCTTTTTCATCTTTTGGTGCTTCACCTGTTACTTCTTGTTTTTTCAAGTCAAAGTAAGCATCCATAATTTCACGACCGATATTTCCGTTAATTCCAGACTTATCATCGTGTACCCATGGAACAACAACGGAGAATGCAACTTCAGGATTATCAAGCGGCGCATAACCTACTAATGTTAAGTTATAAGTTGATACAGGCTCGCCTTTTGCATTTCTTCCGATATCTTTGTTACCACCATAAAACGTTTGTGCTGTTCCTGTTTTTCCAGCAGCTGTATATTTTGCACCTGTAAAGTATTTTGCACCTGTACCACCTGAATCATTAAATACTTGTCTAAATCCTTCTTGCACACGCTGGATTTGATCTTCAGGCATATCAATACGATTTAATACTTTTGGTTCCATTGATTGAATCACTTTTCCGACTTCATCTGGTTTAGATGATGGTTGACGAATTTCTTTTACGACTTGCGGTTGCATACGATAGCCACCATTGGCAATTGTAGAAACATATTGTACAAGTTGAAGCGGTGTATACGTATCATACTGCCCGATTGCTAAGTCTAATAAGAAACCTGGTTGGAATCCAGAACCTCTCTGACCAGCTATTTCGTTTGGTAAGTCAATTCCTGTTTTCACGCCAAGCCCAAACTGTCCAAAATAATAACGCATATCATCGAATGCCTTTTTCTTAATATCTAATGTACCACCTCTAACATATGGCACTCCAGCAATATTCATAGCTGTTTTAAACATATATACGTTAGAAGACATTTTCAAAGCGGTAAGGTCGTTAATGCTGCCCATCGTTTTCCAAGAAGCTTTTACTGGTGTACCTTTTAGCTGAATTGGTTCATCCACTAGTACTGTTCCAGGCGTAATTGCTCCTGTTTGATATCCCGTTAGCACCGTAGCACCTTTCACAGTTGAGCCCATCGGATACGCACTTGTCATTGTTCCTAATGCGTAATCTTTTATCTCTTTCGTTCCATTTTCGTCTACGATTTGTTTCCCAGCCATAGATAAAACTTCACCATTTTTCGGATTCATCATCACAACAAATGCACGGTCTAAAAGTGGTTCTGCACCTGCATATTGCTTTAAATACTTCGTAAGGATTTCTTCTACACGCTTTTGCAGTTCCATATCAATTGTTAAATTCAGATCATTGCCTCGTTGACCTTTAGAAACGTTTATTGTTTCTAAAATATTTCCGTCTTTGTCTGTAACATTTCTCACTTCTGCTTTTGTACCATGAAGCGTATCCTCATATTGCTGTTCAATATAACTTTTACCAACGCGGTCGTTACGGTTATAATCTCGAACAAGAAAATAATCTAGTCGTTCTCTTGGCAACCCTTCATCTGAGCTTGTTACACCACCAAGTACACTACGGAACATATCATCATAAGTGTATTTACGATCCCAATCAACTGTCGTATCTACACCTGGCAACAATGCTAAATTTTCACTAATGATTGCATATTCTTCTGTTGTTACATCTTTTTTTATGATTTGCGGTGTCATTGCATATCCGCCATCCATTTTACTCTTAATTGCAAGTATTTCTAAATCTTCGGGTGTTAATTGATTTATTTCTGCCTCTGTCACGCGATTACGCTGACGCTCTGCCATTTCTTTATCATCAATTTTCTTTGCTTTAAATTCAGCTTGGTCTTTCTTTGTAATCTTTTCCTTTGCCTCTTTTTCATGTAAAGAAAGCCAATAATCTTTTTTATCACGTTCTGTTAATTTATCTGGTGATACTTCAATTAGCTTCGCCAGTTTTTTCGCTGTTTCTAAACGTTCTTCCGAAGTTGAACCCTTCAGTCTTGTAAACGTAATGGTACGAACTGGGTTATTATCCACAACCGCACGACCATATCTATCAAAGATCTTTCCGCGTGGAACTGGATTACTTACTGTTGAGTTTTCCTTTTTTTCAACTTCATTTTTATAGTCCTCACCATGTACAATTTGTACCATTCCAAGCTTTACAATGATCGCTGAAAACATTAAAAACACACAAAAAAACAACACGTTAAGCCGAAACGGAACGTGGGTTTTCTTTTTTTTCTTCTTTTTACTCATACGAACCCCCTCTACCAACAGCTATGTAATAGGAAAGGGACACCTTATTATAGGTGTCCTCACTGCTGTTTTACATGTCTTTTTATTCTAGCATAAAATCCAGAAGAAGTTAACCTTCTCGTTCAGTATGATTTTGTGTTGTTTCAGGTGCTGGAATCCTTGGTTTATTTGGATTCCCTTCCCCGTATTTGACATTTCTAACAGCAAAATAAATAAGTAAATGTCCAGCTCCAAGAATACATAATAGAACAGGTAAGCTTTTTTCTGGCTGGAAAAATGATACTGCACATAAAAAACTTAAAATCGAACAGATTCTTCCGCTGTTTAACCATAATTCTCGAACAACAATATACTCGACCCGCCATTCTTTCGCCTGCTTTGCTCTTCCGATTACATCGTATGTCATCGATCCGTACGGAACAAGTAAAATCGGATAAGCTATTGCAATACATGCTGCATAAATGAGTAATTTTACATATGTAACATGAAAAATAACTAAAAATACAACGACATACAAAATAATTCCACCAAGTAAAATCGCCTTTTTTCTCCACTCCTTTTTTAACATACGCGCAACCAAGTAATAGCATACAAATGAAACAGCGGAATTGACTAAACTATACTTTCCTAATGCAAATTCGCTCCCTGATGCCAAATAGACATATACAGAAATAACAAAAATAAACGTCCCTTCCCTTAATCCTTGAAAAAAGTGTGCGCGTGTAATCCTTCCCCAGTTTTTATCAACCTTACGTTCTTTCAAAACTTGAACAATTTCATAGCGCCCCTCACATTCTCTTTTCGATAAAAAGAAGCTTATGACAACAGCAATTGCAAATAAAGTTAATGAAAGAAAAAAGATAACTGTATAACCGCTCCATTTCTCCATACGTGAAATCGTATATCCTGCTGTTATTGGCCCAATCATTCCAGAAAAGGATGTTAAAAGACCAAGAAAACCGTTAAAAAAATCACGTGTTTCCGGTTCCGTAATCTCAAATGTCAACAGATTAAATGCAAGCCAATAAAAACCGTATCCAATTCCAAGAAGACCGCCAAGTAATAAAATGTAATGTGAAGCATGCGTTCCTGCGAGTAAAACAACAATAAAAAAAGCAGCTAATGTTCCCACACCGATTCGCAGTAAAATAGCACGATCTATCCGTTTTGCCAATTTTCCTGCAAAAAGAAATGTTAGTGGCTGCAATACAACGCTTGCTAAATTATACAAACCAAGGTTCACATAGTTTTGTGTTTGTTTCCATAAATAAATGTTAACAAACGTGTTGGATAAAGAAATTGCGAGCGTGTATAATCCCCCCATAACAAGTAACAATATTAAATCACGATTCACCTCGACATCGCCAATTACATGTTTCCACTTCATACATAACTCTCCTTTACTTCATGTTCTAGTCTTCCAAAGACGAGCACAATTATGTAAAAGAAAGCATACAAAAAAGCTAGGAGAATATTCCCCTAGCTTCTTCAATATCGCCTTACCTAAAACGGAACAAGCGATATTATTTAGCTTCTTGGTAACGTTTTTCAGCTGCGTTCCAGTCTACAACGTTCCAGAATGCACCGATGTAGTCAGGACGACGGTTTTGGTAATGTAAGTAGTAAGCATGCTCCCAAACATCTAAACCGATAACTGGAGTTTTACCTTCTGTTAAAGGTGAATCTTGGTTTGGAGTGCTTGTTACTTCTAGCTCACCATTGTTTACTACTAACCAAGCCCAACCAGAACCGAAGCGAGTTGCACCAGCTTTTGCGAATTCTGTTTTGAATGCATCAAAGCTACCGAATTTCGCTTCAATTGCAGCTGCAAGTTCACCTACTGGTTGTCCACCACCATTTGAAGATAGAATTGTCCAGAAGAAAGTATGATTCGCATGTCCGCCACCGTTATTGCGTACTGCAGTACGAATTGCTTCTGGTACTTCATTTAAGTTTGCAACTAATTCTTCAACACTTTTGTCAGCTAGTTCTGCATGACCTTCTAGCGCAGCGTTTAAATTTGTTACGTAAGTGTTGTGGTGTTTTGTATGATGGATGTTCATTGTTTCTTTATCAAAGTGAGGTTCTAAAGCATCATACGCATAAGGTAAATTTGGTAATTCATGTTTTGCCATTGTTACATTCCTCCCAGTTTATGTATTGCCAAAATGACTTGGCATACAACTTCATTTTACCCTAATTGCCATAGGGTGAAAACAAATTAAATCACATTGTCTTGCTATCATTAACGTAGCAAAATTCCCATTTCTTTTCAAATAAAATGCTCATATATTTCGTAAAAAAAGCTTCCTTCTACAAGGAAGCTTCTCGTCTACATGATGAACATTTGAAATGGATATGGACCCTGTAGGACTCGAACCTACGACCGGACGGTTATGAGCCGTCTGCTCTAACCAGCTGAGCTAAGGGTCCAGAATTATGTATATATCGGTGGCTGAAATTTAAATCACACCACCAAGTCTCCACAGAACTTTCATACAAGATAAAAACTGTATGATTGCATGGTTGAGTCACTGCGAGATATATCGGTTAAGAAATGTAAGATAAATTTACCATATAAAAAAGAAAAGTGTCAATTGTATTTTTACTTTTCTTAAAGTCAAACTTCCATCAGTAAACCTTTCCTCATTTCTCAATGATGGTGAGCTCTCGTCTATTTTACATTTACTGAAGTCTATCTTTTTTATTTTCAAATCTTAAAAAAACACCTTACTGCAAGCGAATAATTATATAAATCCATTTTGTTTTTTCGATATATAATAATCCCCCACTACGCAAAACAAAAAGTGACCTGCACTTGTTTTCTCTCTTTGTTTTACCATCGGACGGGGCAGGAAAAAGGATCTGACTGCTTCTATGCATAGCCAGTTGCCCTCTCCTACCTAAAAGAAAGGTTTTATGTCAGGGTTTCAATTTATATTGATATAGCAAAAAGTCCTTTATAGCTATCACTTACTGGGGTATCAATCTTACTTCACACGATATAACTTGTAGTTCTCTAGATTCGTACGTTACAATGATTTTATGCATCAATCTATCATACATATAGCAAAGGAAGTGAATATATGTCCGTATTTACGCAGCTAGTAAAAAGTTTATATTCGCCAAAAGACATGGCACTTTTTCGTTTTCAAAAAATCGGGAAAACGATTCTGTATATCATGTTATTGTGTTTAATTGCAACAATCCCAAAAACCTTCACATTTGGGAATTTCACCCAAGATATCGTTTCTACTGTACATCAATCAATTGAAAAAGATCTCCCAGATTTTAAAATTGAGAACGGCGAACTTCATGCCGACGTTAAAGAACCCATTATAAAAGAAGATGGGAACTTTGTTTTCGTATTTGACCCTAATGCAACGGATACGACTGCATATGCAAATAAACAAGGTGTATTCGTTTTAAAGGATAAAGTTGTATCTATTAATAACAATCAAACACAAAGTCAGTCTTATAGCGATTTTGGGAATGGTACATTTGAGAAAAAAGATATTAAAGATATCATATCAGCCATTGATAGCATTTATCCTATTCTCATGCTTGTTGTAGGAATAGTCATTTATTTGTTCCAATTATTCATTTCATTCCTAGGGGTAACAATTTTAGCCTTTATTGGTTCTGCAATGGGCGGTCAGCGGAAGTTATCTTACAAACAAGTTTGGACATTAACGGCCTACAGCTATACAATTCCAACAATTTTCTTTATGATTATGGATTTATTAAAAATAAATGTACCCTGGTCATTCCTTCTGTACACTGCAATCATTTTAATTGTTCTGTACTTAACCATTAAAGAAATACCAAAACCTAAAGAAAAACACGAACTATAAAAAATGCCATTTTGGCATTTTTTTTTTGGACAAGCATATATTTCCTAACAAAGGAGTGAGGAATATGAAAAGACTTGGTACACTCTTACTTGTGCTTGTTCTCGGTTACGTGTTTTATTACGATATAAAAATTGGTACTTTACCAATGTTAAGTTCATACAAAAAACCAACAGCTGCCCAAACTGTAAAAAAAGAAAATGTTGATACAAAATCCAAAAAAGAAACGGATGCACAATATAAAGCGATTGAAGTAAAAACAGGAGATACTGTTTTATCCATTACAGAAGCGATTAACAAGAAAAAAGTTCCTTCTATTGAAAAAGTAATCGATGATTTTAAACAATTAAATAAAAATACATCTTCTACAAAAATTCAAATTGGAAAATCTTACAAATTTCCATTATATCAATGAACCATCACTTAATCCTTGTCAATTACATAAAGGCGCTGATACAATAGTAAAAGTGAAACCGAGCATATAGGTTTCTATCGCTCCATATCACATATACTATATTTGATATGAGGCAACAAAATAAGAAACTTCTTTTATAAGGAGAGCGATCTATTCGTGAATGAAATGACTCATCGTACAAAAACACGTCCTGTTAAAGTCGGTAATTTAACAATTGGCGGTAATAATGAATTAATTATACAAAGTATGACAACAACAAAAACGCATGATGTAGAAGCTACAGTTGCTGAAATTAAACGTTTAGAAGAAGCGGGTTGTCAAATTGTCCGCGTTGCTGTTCCAGACGAACGCGCAGCAAATGCTATTGCTGATATTAAAAAACAAATTAACATCCCACTTGTTGCTGATATTCACTTTGATTATCGTCTTGCTTTAAAAGCAATTGAAGGCGGCATTGATAAAGTACGTATCAATCCAGGAAACATTGGGCGTCGCCATAAAGTAGAAGCTGTTGTAAATGCTGCAAAAGAACGCGGTATTCCAATTCGTATTGGTGTAAATGCTGGTTCATTAGAGCGCCATATTTTAGAAAAGTACGGCTATCCTACTGCAGATGGTATGGTTGAAAGCGCACTGCATCATATTAAAATTTTAGAGGACTTAGATTTCCACGATATCATCGTATCCATGAAAGCCTCTGATGTTAACTTAGCAATCGAAGCTTATGAGAAAGCAGCTCGTGCCTTTGATTATCCATTACATTTAGGCATTACAGAATCTGGAACACTATTTGCTGGAACGGTAAAAAGTGCTGCTGGTCTTGGAGCAATCTTAAGTAAAGGTCTCGGAAATACACTTCGTATTTCATTAAGTGCTGATCCTGTTGAAGAAGTAAAAGTTGCTCGTGAACTTTTAAAATCATTCGGTCTTGCATCGAATGCTGCAACACTTATTTCTTGTCCAACTTGCGGTCGTATTGAAATTGACCTTATCAGTATTGCAAATGAAGTAGAAGAATATATCTCTACGCTGAAAGTACCAATCAAAGTTGCTGTACTTGGATGTGCTGTAAACGGACCTGGTGAAGCTCGTGAAGCTGATATCGGTATTGCCGGTGCACGTGGAGAAGGCTTATTATTCCGTAAAGGAAAAGTCGTTCGCAAAGTACCGGAAGAAACAATGGTAGAAGAACTCAAAAAAGAAATTGATGTAATTGCTGCTGAAATGGCTGCAAATCAAGAAAAAGAAAAACAAGAGCAATAATAAAAACGGCTGCCTGGATGTCACCAGCAGCCGTTTTATAACTACAAATAAAAGCTTGTCAGTCTTTACGCTGACAAGCTTTTACTTTGCACACTTCGGGCAACGCCCGTATATTTCAAACTTATGCCCTGTTACTTCGTATCCTTTAAAATCTTTATTCATAAAATCCATTGGACAGGAAGTAATTTCTTTCGTACCACCACAATCCAAGCAAATGAAGTGATGATGATGTTCCATAATTGAACATGTAAAACGAAAATGCTTTTCTCCATTTAATTCTGTTTGCTCTAAAACACCAATTTCAGCAAATACCGTTAAATTACGATAGATTGTATCAAAACTTAGTCCTGGGTAATCATTCTTCATATGCTCTAAAACGTCTTTTGCGGTTAAATAACGATTATGAACCGCAAATAAACGTAACATTTCTTCCCTTTTTCCAGTGTGTTTATAGCCTTTTTCTTTCATAAGACGTAAAGCTTCAGTCAGATTCATAACTATCCCTACTTTATGCAGTTTTTTTCTTCTTCCATAAGATTGCACCGATTAAAATAAGAACCGCTAGCATAACAATTGTACCACCTGGAGCTAAATCAAGCTGATAAGAAGCAAACAGCCCACCTATCACGGAAATTTCACCAAATAAAATGGAAAAGAAAATTGTTTGTTTAAATCCTTTTGCGATGCGGATACTTGCGGCAACTGGTAACGTCATTAGGGATGATACGAGAAGAACCCCAACAACACGCATTGATACTGCAATGACAAGCGCAACTAAAATAATAAAAATAAAATGAATCCATTTAGCACGAAGACCTGTTGATACAGCATATTCCTCGTCAAATGATAATAAAAATAACTCTTTATATAATAAAATAATTGTTGCAATAACTACGATTGCTACAATACCAATAAGAATTAAATCCGTGCTTGTTACAGCACTCACGCTACCAAATAAGTAACTAAATAAATCCGTATTAAATCCATTCGCAAGTGAAATAAAAACAACTCCGAGTCCCATCCCTGCTGAAAGAATAATTGGAATCGCTAATTCTTGGTAATGTTTATATACAGTACGTAATTTTTCAATTAATAGTGCTCCGCCTATCGAAAAAATCATTCCCATATATAACGGATTTAAAAAACCACCTGTAAAAATCGTTTTTTCTAGTAACAAACTTGCGGCAATCCCTGATAATGTCACATGACTTAAAGCATCTGCAATCAGTGACATGCGACGAATGACAACAAATACACCGATTAACGGGGCAACAAGCCCTATTAAAATACCAGCGTATAAAGAATTGCGTAAAAAATCATATTGTAAAAAATCCTGTATCATTATATCCTCCCGTGATGCTCATGATCATGTTCTAAACGATGAACATGATGTCCATATAAAATCGACATTTCTGCATCTTCTAACTCTCGGAATTTCTCAACATTTCCATGGAAATGCAAATGCTGATTTAAACATGCAACATGTGTCACCTTCTCTGTTACAGCTCCCATATCGTGTGTAACCAGAATCAATGTGATACCTAGTTTTTTATTTAAATCTTCTAGTATCTCATAAAAGCTCTCTACACTCTTTACATCAATCCCCACTGTAGGCTCGTCCAAAATTAGTAATTCTGGATTACTTACAAGCGCGCGTGCAATAAACACACGTTGCTGTTGTCCACCGGAAAGCTCTCCGATGTTACGATTTTGAAATTCACTCATTCCTACATCTGCGATTGCCTTTGTAACCTTTTCTTTATCTTCTTTCTTCAAGAAACGAAATAGGCCTTTTTTTGAAACAAGCCCCATTGAAACAACTTCAAAGACAGTTGCTGGAAAACCAGAGTTAAAGCTGTTAGCCTTTTGTGAAACATAGCCAATTTTATTCCACTCTTTAAACTTCTTGCTATCAATACCAAATAACCGAATACTCCCTTTCTTCGGCTTCAAAACACCTAATATACACTTTAATAGGGTCGATTTACCAGATCCATTCGGTCCAACCAAACCTAAAAAAGCTCCCTTAGGAACTTGCAAATTAATATCTTCTAACACATTTCGATCTTCATACCGAAATGCCAGTCCTTCTATTTCCAACATATTCTTCATAGCATCTCACCTATTTTAATTCAGAATGATTCCGATTTACCTCTATTTGAATTATAGTATAACTTATTATAGTTGTAAACCAATCTGCCCAAAAATATATTCTTTATTTCGGACAACCTTATTATTATAACAAAAAAGCAGAGAAAATCTCTCTGCTTTTTAAGGATATTCAAAAATTACGGCAAAGATTGCTTTTACATTTCCTCATACTTTGGAACTGATTGGCCTTCTTTATCTTCTTTTTTTGAACATGTACTTTTAATGAATAGCGGATTTAAATTTACCACCATTTGTCTCTTGCGTACTCATAATTGTAATAAAGGCATTTTCATCAATTTCATGAACAATTGATTTTAATTTTGTTACCTCAAGACGTGTAACAACTGCATAAATTACTTCTTTCTCTTTATCTGTATAACCACCTTTAGCAACGAGTTTCGTTGTTCCACGACCAAGGCGGTGTAAGATGGCATTTGATACTTCTTCATACTGATCTGATACAATCAGTACTGCTTTTGTCTCATCCAATCCTTGAATAACCGTATCAATTGTTTTAAATGCGATATAGTATGTCATAACAGAATACATCGCCTGTTCGACACCAAACACAAATGCTGCCCAAGCAAAAACAAATAAGTTCACAAACATAACAAATTCACCAACAGAAAACGGTAATTTTTTCGTTAATAAAATTCCCATAATTTCCGTTCCATCTAATGAACCACCATGCCTAATAACAATCCCTACACCAATCCCTAAAATAAGACCACCAAAAACGGTTGCCAAAATCGGTTCCGTCGTAAAAGGCTTGAAAGAATGTAATGTTGACTCAATAAATGCTAAAGCGACGATTGCAAAAGCAGAAGATAACATAAAAGTTTTCCCGATTTGTTTATACCCAGAATACATAAACGGTAAATTGAGGATGACAACTAAAGTAGAGAAACTTAACCACCAAATGTTTGGAGTAAGATAATCTAGTATGAGGGAAATACCGATAATACCACCGTCAATAATTTTATTTGGCATTAAAAACAGTTCAATAGCTACTGCCGCACACGTTGCACCAAAGACAATCATAACTAAACGATACAATAGGTGAATAATACTTTCTTTTCTATGTTGCTTTTTTTCCATAAACCCTCCTTATATACTTTTTATATAGTTTTGTTCTTTTATTATAACATAGTCTTCTTTTACTTATAGAAAAAAGCATCTACTATGCGAATATATACAAGCATCCCGCACATATATTTCGATATAAGAACAACTGAAGGAGGACTACATCATGAACCTCATCAAGCACATTGTAAACAAAAAATTAAATCATATGACAACAAAAGAATTATTGAAATATAGTAAAGAATATGAAGTTCCCATCACAACTGAACAGGCTGAGCAAATTGTCCCTTTAATAAAAGGGAAAAACATCAACATTTATGATACAGGAGAAAGACTAGAACTTTTAAAAAAGATTGCAAAAGTCACTTCCCCATCTACCGCTCAACAAATAAATACGCTATTTCAGAAACTATTAAAATAAGGAGGTGGAAATCCCCCTCCTTATTGTTCTTTAATCTTCTCAAGAAGACCTTCATCAAATGAGCCACTCTTCAACATTTCAATTTCAAACTTATATGGTGGTTTTTTATCTTTCTTATCCTCACCTACATACGGTGTTTCAAGAATTTTTGGTACATGCTGTAATTGCGGATGGTGTACGATGTGGTGTAACGCTTTATAACCAATATGACCGAAACCAATATTTTCATGACGGTCTTTTCCAGCTCCGCGTATATTTTTACTATCGTTAATATGCAATACTTGCAAACGATCAATCCCAACAATTTTATCAAATTCATTTAATACACCGTCAAAGTCATTCACAATGTCATAACCTGCATCATGCGTGTGGCACGTATCGAAACATACAAATAACTTTTCGTTATATTTTACACCATCAATAATTTTTGCAATTTCGTCAAAGCTGCGTCCGCACTCTGTTCCTTTTCCAGCCATCGTCTCTAGTGCAATATTCACTGTCTGTTCTGGCGTCAATACCTCATTTAGGCCTTTAATGATTTGCTGAATACCAGCTTCAGCTCCCGCGCCAACATGAGCTCCTGGATGAAGTACAATTTGCTTCGCTACACCTAACGCTGACGTTCTTTCAATTTCCATGCGCAGGAAATCAACACCTAATTGAAACGTTTCCGGTTTTGTCGTATTACCAACATTAATAATATAAGGTGCATGGACAATAATTTCTTCAATACCATTGAGCTCCATATGTTTACGCCCTGCTTCTATATTTAACTCTTCAATTGGTTTTCTTCTCGTATTTTGCGGTGCACCTGTATAGATCATAAAGGTTGTCGCACCGTATGAAGCAGCCTCTTCACTTGCTGCTAATAACATTTTCTTACCACTCATAGAAACATGAGATCCAATCTTTAACATATAATCACCTCTTCAATATACAATAGCTATAATGATAGCATAATTTGTAGAAATATGTAGTGAATTGTTTGTTCACAAAACAATAAACATACTGCTAAAACAGATTCACAAGTTACGCCCCCTGCTTCTAAAACATGGAACTCTTCTTAGCATATCAAGATTAGTAGCGTTTTTCTTAATTCCTGCTGGTTATTAGTCCTCACCTAACGCCTTTATTTTTGCTACAGGAAAGATTCACATTCGCAAATAAAAGGATAAAAAAAGATAAGGGATCGCCCCTTATCTTTTTTTATTACTGTATTTATTCTTCACTTTTGCACGTTCTGTTGCCAGTTTTCTCTTATAATTAGGTTTTACTTTTTTCGGCTTCTTAACAACTTTCGTTGCCATAATATCAAGTTCATCATTTGGCTTTTTACGACTTTTACGACGACGGCGGTCACCTAAATCAGCCCATTCATCTCCACGTAAGTCTACATGGTTAAATATGATATTACGTTGTTTTTCTAAGCTATCTAACGCTTCTTCATTTGCTGGATCATAAATCGTCACTGCAATTCCTGAATATCCAGCACGAGCTGTTCTTCCTACGCGGTGAACAAAAAAATCTAAATCAGATGGAAGTTCATAGTTAATAACATGGCTAATCCCTTCAATATCAATACCACGTGCGGCTAAATCTGTAGCGACAATGTATTGAAACTCTAAGTCACGAACTTGTTTCATCATTTTTTTACGATCACGTGGTGATAAATCACCATGAATTCTTCCTACTTTTAATCCACGCTCTGCTAATCCGTCCGCAACTTCATCCGCTTTTTTCTTTGTATTTGTAAAAACGATTGCTAAATACGGCTTAAATTGAAGTAACATATTTTTCACTAATTCAATTTTATTACGATGCCTAGAAGGAACTAAATAATGCTCAATATTCCCTGCTGCAACTTGTTTTGGATTAATATGAATATGCTCTGGATTCTCCATATACTTCTTCATAAACGGTTTTAATTTTTGAGGAATCGTTGCAGAGAAAACAAGCATTTGCAAGTTTTTAGGCATACGCGCTGCAATTTTATCTACATCTTGAATGAATCCCATATCAAGCATCAAGTCTGCTTCATCAACAATAATCGTAGTAGCTTTATGAACGAATAGCGCTTTTTCTTCTACTAGATCTTTAATACGCCCGGGTGTCCCAATAACAACATGAGGTTGTTTTTTCAATTTTTCAATGGATCTTTGCTTATCTGTTCCTCCGATTAAGCAGCGTGCTGTAATCATTTGATCTTCTTCACAAAACTTTGTTAACTTTACAATCTCTTGATAAATTTGTTGTGCTAACTCACGAGTAGGCGCTGTAATGACAAGTTGGACCTCTTCTCGTTTCGCATCAATTCGGTTTAAT
The DNA here is from genome assembly GCF_000161455.1 of Bacillus pseudomycoides DSM 12442. GTDB lineage: Bacteria > Bacillota > Bacilli > Bacillales > Bacillaceae_G > Bacillus_A > Bacillus_A pseudomycoides. Next base: position 3,628,589 of record NZ_CM000745.1, on the reverse strand, counting down.
GTTGGAAGTAAATATGCGTGTGTTTTACCAGAACCCGTTTGGGACTGTCCAATTACACTCACACCTTTTTTCACAACAGGAAAAATTTTCTTTTGAATTTCTGTCGGCTCTGAAAAGCGTAGTTCACGAACTGCATCTATTAAAAACGGTTGAAAATTATATTGTGTAAATGTTTGTAGTGTCATAAGTTACACCTTCTTTCTAAAATTTCTACTGCGCGCACAAATCAGTCAAGTCTACATTATATCGAACTCTAATAGTAAAATCCATCTTTAGTTTAGGTTTTCACTCCAAAAACTAACCTTCTTTCTTTTCATTGCATATTGTATGTGTATATACCTAACTGAAGAAAGGAGGAGTTCTCTTATGTATCCGAACTCTCCTATGGGACAAATGTATACAGGACAGCAACCGTACACCCCGTATCCTATACCTAATTTACCTCCTATGATGCAAAAAAAGAAAGGATTTCTCTCGAAGCTATTCAAAAAACACGATCCGACTCAGCCCTTTATGCAAATGGTTCCTCCCTATCGACAAATGGAGGGGCAACCGATGATGCATCAACATCAGCAGCCCTATATGCAGCAGTCACAACAAATGATGCCACCTCAAATGAACAATCCGAATGAAATCCGTAGCTCAGCACCGATTATACCTAGCGCTAGCGGTGGCGGTGGCATTGGCAGCTTTTTTTCCAACTTAATCTCCAATCCAACAGGTATGTTAAATAACATTGAAAAAGTTGCTCAAGTCGCTCAATCTGTTGGACCTGTCGTCGAGCAGTATGGACCCATTGTGCGTAGCATACCAAGCATCGTAAAAATTCTCACTTCTGGAAAAGGTGCTGCTGAAGAATCCGCAGAAGAGGTGGAAGTAATTACTACACCTCCACCACCTTCAAAAAAGAAAAAAAAGAAGAAAATAATTTTAGAACCAGTTATTGAAAGAGCCTTACCGAAAGAGGAGAATATCCCGCGTATGGCACCAAAACCGAAACTATATGTCTAACAATCCTTTGTTTTCTGTCCGCTCCTCCTTTATAATGGAAAAGACTATGTACAAAAAGGATTCCTTGTTTAGAAGGAGAGGATTACTCACATGAAAATTGTTAAAATTTCCCCTCGTGGTTATTGCTACGGTGTTGTTGATGCAATGGTCATTGCACGCAATGCTGCACTAGATAAAACATTACCGAGACCGATTTATATTTTAGGTATGATTGTTCACAATAAACATGTAACCGACGCTTTCGAAGAAGATGGCATTATTACATTAGATGGTCCAAGTCGATTAGAGATTTTAGACAAAATTGATTCTGGTACTGTTATTTTCACAGCACACGGTGTTTCTCCAGAAGTTAAACAACGTGCAAAAGAAAAAGGGTTAACGACAATCGATGCAACATGTCCAGATGTTACGAAAACACACGACCTTATCGAAACAAAAAAATCGGAAGGATACCATGTGATTTACATTGGTAAAAAGGGACATCCAGAACCAGAAGGTGCCGTTGGTATTGCACCTGACATCGTTCATCTTATTGAAAAGGCAAATGATTTGGAGACACTAGAAATCCCAACAGAGAAAATTTTAGTAACAAATCAAACAACAATGAGTCAATGGGACGTTCAGCACCTGATGGAAGACATTCAGAAAAAATTCCCAACAGCTGAATTTCACAAAGAAATTTGTTTAGCAACACAAGTACGTCAAGAAGCAGTTGCTAAGCAAGCAGATGTGGCTGATTTAACGATTGTTGTCGGTGATCCAAAAAGTAATAACTCAAACCGTTTAGCCCAAGTATCACAAGAGATTGCTGGTACAAAAGCATACCGCGTTGCAGATGTAAGCGAAATTCAATTAGAGTGGCTGCAAGGGATCGAAAATGTCGCTGTTACCGCAGGGGCCTCTACACCAACGCCAATTACAAAAGAAGTAATCGCCTTTTTAGAACAGTACGACCCAATGAACCCAGCAACTTGGGAACGTAAACGAAACGTACCACTTCAAAAAATCTTGCCACGTGTAAAAGTAAAAAAACAACAATAAAAAAATCCGTTGCTAACTCACTAGCAGCGGATTTTTTTATTCAATATAAATCTATTTTGATTTTTTTCACATATAAGTCGCTGCTACGAAGAACAAAAAAATTACCTATATTCTTTTTTCTCTTTGTTTTCACTTGGCATGGGGCAAAAAAAGGCTCTGACCACTTCTATGCATAGCCGGATGCTCTCTTCCATCTAAAAAGAAAGATTTTATAATTTTTCTTTTTAGATCTTATACAAAAGTAAACGGATCTGTATGTAACTGAGAAGCATGAATTTGCACAGCAAATTTTTTCTCATCTACTTTTTGCTGTAATTGCTTTTGCACACCTTGTTTCATCACTTTTTCAACATTATGTCCTGGATCCACAATATTTAATCCGAGCATCATCGCATCATGTGCAACATGATAATACATATCGCCCGTCACATACACATCTGCCCCTTTAAATTTCGCTTGCGTAATATATTTATTCCCATCACCGCCAAGCACTGCTACTTTCCGCACTTTATCGTCTAAATTCCCAACAACTCGCGCACCTTTTACATCTAATGCCGATTTCACATGTTCAGCAAACTGGCCTAATGTCATTTCTTCTTGCAAATATCCAATTTTACCAAGTCCTAACGTTTCTCCCTTATTATCAAGGGGGTATACATCGTAGGCAACTTCTTCATATGGATGTGCTGTTAACATTGCTTTTACTACTTTTCGCTCTAGTGGGGCTGGGATAATCGTTTCAATCTTTACCTCTTCTACACGCTCTAACTGCCCAGTTTCGCCTATATAAGGGTTTGTCCCCTCCCCAGGCATAAATGTACCTATTCCTTCACTATTAAACGTACAATGGCTATAGTTGCCGATATAACCAGCGCCAGCATCCCCAAGAGCTTTACGAACTTCTTCAGCATGCGTTGCAGGCACACATACAACAATCTTTTTCATTTCTTCCGAGTATGTCGGAACAAGCACTTCTGTATTTTGTAATCCCAGCGCCTCAGCAAGCAAGTCGTTCACTCCGCCTTTTGCTACATCGACATTTGTATGCGCTGCATAAACAGCGATATCGTTTTTGATACACGTTTCAATAATTCGACCATACGCCTTATCTGTATGGATTGCTTTTAGCGGATTAAAAATAAGCGGGTGATGGGCAATAATTACATTCGCACCTATTTGAATCGCTTCTTCTACAACCGCTTCTGTAACATCTAGTGCAATCAATACATGCTGGACTGGCTTATTGAGTGCACCAATCTGCAAACCAATTTTATCGCCTTCCATCGCTAAATGCTTCGGATACATACTTTCAAATAAAGAAATCACTTCATGCCCATTTGGAATTTTACTCATGATAAAACCTCCTCTATCATTTTCATTTTCTCGACTACTTCAATTCGTTTTGCCTTTGTATCTTCTGATTCTGTCGCACGCTCTATTTGCTTCAGGATATTTTGAAAGTTTTTCAGTTCATTTTCCCATTTCTCTACAAACGCATCACTTTTTTCCTTCATCAAAAATGGTCCAATAAATAACTCTGCTTGTTTGTTTTCATGATAAGGAGTTAGCGGTTCTCCTTTTTCCCCAACTAAAATCTCATAAATCTTTCCGTCTTCTTTTATAATTTTTTCATGAATAAGCTCCCAACCATTTTCAATAAACCATTCACGAATATGATGTGCAGCAATATTAGGCTGTAAAATTAAACGTATTACACCATTTAGCTTTTCTTTTCCATTCTCTAAAATATCACGAATTAGCGCTCCACCCATACCAGCAATTGTAATAACATCGACTTCTCCTGGTGTAATAACAGCTAAGCCATTTCCTTTACGAACATCTACCTTTTCTTGTAGGCCACTCTCAGCTACTGTAGCCTGTGCAGAACGGAATGGCCCATCTACCACTTCTCCCGCTACTGCCTTTGTAGCAATATTATTTATGATTGTATAGCACGGTAAATACGCATGGTCGGAACCAATATCTGCAACTGTAGATCCTACTGGAATCTCCCGCACTACTTCTTCTAATCTTTTTGAAAGCTTCACTTCATTCATTTATTTCCATTACTCCTTCTCTTGTCAGTCTGTCTCCATGATAATGAATTTACAGTAGTTGTTGCAAGTAAAGAAACAAAACAATTCATTTATTTCATCGTATTTTAGATTGAAAGAAAAAACAAGCTCCCTGCTATAAGCAAAGAACTTGTTTTATCGGTCGTATTCCACTACATGCGAATCATACAATTCTCACGGATTAAAGGTTCACTTTATTTTTTCTTTGATAACCAATCAGCTACTTTAGAAGCCTGATCTGCTGGGATTATATTCGCTGGCATATTTCCTTTCCCTTTTGTAAGCACTTCCTTAATTTCATCTTTGGAAAGTTTCCCACCAACTTTTTGTAAGTTAGGACCTACTGCACCTTGCAACTGATCACCATGACAGCTCGTACAACTTTGTTTCACAATATCTTCTGGTTTCGATGCCGTTTGTGCAGGTTTCCCACCATTTTTTGCATCAGCAAGCTCTTTAGATTTATGTAACCCCTGAAACGAAAATACAAACATAATGATAATGCCCAGTGCTGCAATAAGAGCGAATGGAATCAACGGATTACGTTTCATATCTCTTCTCCCCCCTCTACACCCCCGAATAGTTAGATGATTCAGTCACTTCTATTGTACTTGAAAACGTTCTATCAGAAAAGACAAAACTATCAGTTGTTAAAAATATTCCATAAATTCAGTTTATTGATTCTCTTCCTTTTATCCCATATTATTTTGATAAATATCAACGCTTCTCATCATATTTTTTGTTTTTCTACATATATTTTTGTATAGAATAAACGAAATTAATCGAAAAATCGAAAAATGAGCATTTGCAAATCAAAAGACAATTCTGTAAAATAAATTACAAGAATTGTAATCGTTACTGGCAGCTAAATTTTAACAAAAATTAACAAAATAAAAAAGTTTACTTCACAAATGTGAAGTAAACTTAAAAAGAACCCTATTCTAAGAAATCTTTTAAACGTTTGCTACGGCTTGGATGTCTTAATTTACGAAGCGCTTTTGCTTCAATTTGACGAATACGCTCTCTCGTTACGCCGAATACTTTCCCAACTTCTTCAAGCGTACGAGTTCGTCCATCATCTAAACCGAAACGAAGACGTAGAACATTTTCTTCACGATCTGTTAGTGTATCTAACACATCTTCTAATTGTTCTTTTAGCAATTCATACGCTGCATGGTCCGCAGGTGATGTTGCTTCTTGGTCTTCAATAAAATCGCCTAAATGTGAGTCATCCTCTTCACCAATTGGTGTTTCAAGAGAAACTGGCTCCTGTGCAATCTTTAAGATTTCGCGTACTTTTTCTGGAGCAAGATCCATTTCTTCTCCAATTTCTTCTGGAGATGGTTCACGTCCTAAATCTTGTAATAATTGACGCTGTACACGGATTAATTTATTAATTGTTTCAACCATATGAACGGGAATACGAATTGTTCTCGCTTGGTCTGCAATGGCACGTGTAATCGCTTGACGAATCCACCAAGTTGCATACGTACTGAATTTAAAACCTTTACGATAATCGAACTTTTCAACAGCTTTAATTAAACCCATGTTTCCTTCTTGGATTAAGTCTAAGAAGAGCATACCACGGCCTACATATCGTTTTGCAATACTTACAACAAGACGTAAATTCGCTTCCGCAAGACGGCGCTTCGCTTCTTCATCACCTTCTTCAATGCGGGTTGCAAGTCGAATTTCTTCTTCAGCAGATAGTAGATCCACACGGCCGATTTCTTTTAAATACATGCGAACAGGGTCATTGATTTTCACACCTGGTGGCACACTTAAATCATTTAAATCGAATTCTTCTTCTGTCTTTGTGATTTGGTGATTATTCGGACCTTCATCGTTGTCGCCAACTAAATCAATTCCTTGTTCACCTAAATATTCATAATATTCATCCATTTGATCAGATTCAATTTCAAATCCATTCATGCGTTCTGCAATCTCTTCATATGTAAGAACGCCACGTTTTTTTCCAAGCTCAGTGAGTTGTTCTTTCACTTGCTCAAGAGTCATATCAGTTTCAATTTGTTTAGAACGAGCTGGTTTATCAGCCATCTGTTCCCCTCCTTACGCGAGATACAAACATTCATTATAATAAAATTTTATACAAAAAGCTATCTTCTTGCTTTCTGATTTTGTAAATATGCTACATAAAATTTTGCAGCTTCTACTGGATCTGTTTTTTCCATTTGCTTTAATGCAAAAATGGTTTCCATCTTTTTAAGCTTTTGCTTGTGGCGGCTTAGCGCCTCTAAGTGACCTTGCAATATTTCATCACTGTATTCTGGATTAATGAATTCATCCGTTGAAATATTGGTGATAATATTTTTCAATTTCTCATCAGAGAGCCAGCTCAAGAAATTCCCGACTGAAGGTTCATTTCCCTTTTCATAATATGCATATAGTTCATATAAAATCCCTTTATGTTCTTCCGTATGAAAATCTTCTATATGAGGTTCAATACGGAAAGCAACTTCGGCACTTTGTAACATATGGTAAATGAGCTCTCTTTCTGCCCTTTCAAAACCTGAAAATTTCGGTTTTGCCTGAACAATTTGAGGCGGCTTAGAAATTTGTTTCGTTTGTTTTTGCTGTATCTTTTGTTCTTTGCGATATTGGTGCAATTGACCTAAAAGTGTTTCCATTGAGTAAGAAAATTCTTGCGATAATGATTTTAAATACGACTCCGCTTGCATTGCATCTTGCAATAATGCTAGCTCTTTTAAAACACTTTTCACATATTCTTCTTTACCAGACTCATCTTGCAAATTTTTCCCTAAACGCAAGTAATTTATTTTGAATCCAACAAAACTTATACTAGCCTTTACAAGATTTTCAAACGCCGCTGTTCCATATTGTTGCACATATTCATCAGGATCAAGCTTATCTGGCAATGAAGTAACCTTCACATGACAACCAACTTGCGATAACAATTGTCCTGCTTTCATCGTCGCTTCTCGTCCTGCTTTATCACCATCATAGCAAAGAACAACAGTTTCAACATTACGCCGCAGAAGTTTTGCCTGTTCTTCTGTTAAAGCTGTTCCCATCGTCGCAACTGATTCTTCAATCCCGCTTTTTACAGCAGCTAATACATCAGCATATCCTTCAAATAGAACAACTTGCCCTCGTTTTCTGATAAACGGTCTTGCTTGATGGAAGTTATACAGCAATTTGCTTTTGTAAAAAATAGGTGTTTCTGGGCTGTTTAAGTATTTCGGAGTATCATCCCCCAACGCCCTTCCACTAAACGCTGCGACTTTTCCTTGTAGTGTGTGAATGGGAAACATAACCCTTCCGCGAAAACGGTCATGGTGACTGCCATCCCTTTCACTCCGCACAAGCAAGCCAGCTTGCTCCATGGTCGATAACGAAAAACCTCTTTTTTGTAATATTTTTGCTGCTGCATCCCAACCTGGAGATGCATAACCAATTTCAAACTTTGCAATCATCTCTTTTGTAATACCTCGATTTAGTAAATAAGAAAGAGCTACATTTCCCTCTTCAGTATTTACTAAAAGATGGTGATAGTATTTTTTCAAAAGTTCGTGAGCCTGTAACATAATGACACTGTCATCAGATATGTCCTCTTGTTGATCTTGTCCTGATGTATAATCTACAACCGAAATATTATTTCTTTCTCCTAGCTTTTGCACAGCTTCTATGAAAGAGAGCCCTTCCATCTTCATGAGAAATGAAAAAACATTTCCTCCCTCTCCACATCCGAAGCAATGAAAAATTTGCTTGTCTAATGAAACAGAAAATGAAGGTGAATTCTCACCGTGGAATGGACAAAGCCCAAAATAATTGCGCCCTTGCTTTCTGAGCTGAACATACTCACCAATCACTTCTACAATATCAGATGATGTCCGAATCTGTTCAACAACTTCTTCGGGAATTCTGTTCCCCATAACTCCATCTCCGTGTCGTATTTTGTATTCGATACAAATTAAAGGATTCCTTTATAATTCGACAATATTTTTTCTAAATTTATTAAAAAGCATTGTCGATCATGGGTTGAAAATGCTTTTGGACCTTTTGTGTAGGTCCCTTGTCTGCGTAACTTCGCAGATACATACCTACTATATAAAATTGTATCCATTTGCTCATCAGTCACAAATGTACCTCGTGGAGATAATACATATACTCCCTTTTTTACAAGAAGACCAGCAAGTCCCATATCCTGTGTGATTACGTGATCTGAAGCTTTGGCGTGTTTATAGATATAAAAATCCACCTCATCTTGCTCAGAATCCACATATATCCAATTCCCTTGCTGTTTTTTCGAACGATGGGCGTAGGATGCGACAAACAAAATTTCGACATGGAATTTTGTTCCAGCTTGCACAATTTCATCCTTCACAGGACATGCATCTGCATCAACTAGAATCTTACTGATGTTTTGCATATTTCTGTATTCTACATCCCTTCTGTGAATCCTTCCATAATGTGCGTTTTCTTGTCCAGATTTTTGTCGATTTTACGTAAATGCATACCTTTTCCGTAAATCCTATCCCTAGTTTATTCTGAAAAATTAAAGTCTAAACGTAAAATGTACCTTTTTATCACAATTTTTTATTATAATATATTTTCTCTAACTTCGCTACATATCCTTTAAAATTTTATCCGGCTATTCACGGGCAGTAATACTCCCGATTAAAGTAAAAGGTTAAGCGGGGGACAACCTACCCGTAAAAGCCCAAATAGTAAAAGATGAAGAACTCCACTGATTAAAGTTTTTCTTTATCTTGAGCGAAAAAAGCACATTCACCCTTGGTAAATGTGCTAAAACATTTTTTGGTTTTGCACTGCATTCACAATAATATTCGCTGTTTCCTCAATTGCCTTATTTGACACATCAATAACTTGACAGTTTATTTTACTTACTACCTTCTCAAAATGATCAATTTCTTCTTTAATACGATTGATGTTCGCATATGTTGCTCCATCACTTAACCCAAGTGATTTTAATCGTTCTTTTCGAATGTGATTTAACTTATCCGGTGTAATTTTCAAACCGAAACATTTCTCTTTTGCAACTTGATATAATTCTTCAGGCGGATCCACTTCTGGTACAAGTGGTACGTTCGCAACCTTCAATCGTTTATTATGAGCTAAATATTGTGAAAGTGGCGTCTTTGATGTACGTGATATCCCAATTAAAACGATATCAGCTTTTAAAATCCCACGTGCATCTCTACCATCATCATATTTAACAGCAAACTCAATTGCTTCAATCTTTTTAAAATATTCTTCATCTAATCTACGAACAACACCAGGTTCATACCTTGGAACTTGTCCTGTAATCTCTTCGATTTGATCGATAAGAGGCCCGATAATGTCATATGCCTCTACACCCTCTTTTGCCGCTTCTGCTAACAAATACTGACGCATTTCTGGTTTTACTAACGTAAAGCAAATAAGCGCTCGATTACTTTTCGCAATTGAAATTACCTCTTTTAATGTCCCTGTATCTTCCACATACGGTACACGTCTAATATCAGGAGCAAATGGAAACTGTCCCATTGCAGCTCGAACAACTAAATCAGCCGTCTCTCCAACAGAGTCAGATACGACATATACGATTTTATTATCCATTACATTACCTCACTTTAAACAAATTACACTTATTCATTGTTTACTAAATTTACAAACGCACGCGTAATATTTGTTTTTGTAATTCGACCAACAACTTCTAACCCTTGTTTCGTGTCTTTTACCACTGGTACAGCATCAATCTGTCTTTCTATTAATTCCATCGCAACATCATATAGAGAATCCTCTCTACGGCACATTGCGATGTTTGGCATCCTTGTCATGATAATATTAACCGGAAGCGATGTTAAATCCTGCTTTCCTAAGCTTGCACGTAATAAATCTTTACGAGAAACTACCCCAACTAGAAGCGTCGCTTGATCTACAACAAATAAAGTACCAACATCTTCTAAAAACATGGTACAAATCGCATCGTATACGGAAATATTTTTATCAATTACAACCGGTCTAGATTGATAATCTTGTACCTTAACTTTCTTAACAGCTTCTGATAATAACTGTCCCCCAGTTTTCCCTGTATAAAAATAACCGACACGTGGACGTGCTTCTAAATAACCTGCCATCGTTAAAATCGCTAAGTCAGGTCTTAATGTTGCACGTGTTAAATTTAATTGTGCCGCAATTGATTCCCCTGTAATAGGACCGTGATCTTTTACAATCTGAATGATATGTTCTTGCCGTTTATTCAGTTCTATGATAATCACCACCTTCAATGCAAAACGAAAAAAGTTATACTATCTCTTAAATATTATATACTAAATATGCTTTTTGAAAAAGAAAGTATGTAAAAAGGACCTATATATGGTCCTCATTATATTTGAAATTTATCAAGTTGTTCAAGAAAACGCCTTGATTTCAAATAGATTCCGCAATATTCATCATAATATGTATTTAATACTGTACGTATTTGCCGCTTCGTTCCATCCTTAACAGATACATTACCAAGGCGAGCTAAATCAAAATGATAAAAGAGACGTAGCAATTTATGAACAGCCTCTCCCACCGGAATACGGTATGGATCTTGCTGCGCATGACGCGAGCACAGAAAACCGCCTTCTCGGACAGAGAAGGCGACAAAATCTGCTTCTTGGTGACAAATTGCACATGTATCAAAGTATGGATGCATCCCTAGTACTGGGAGCATTTTCGTTTGATAAATTAAAGACAATACTTCAGCATCAACACCCTCACACATATAGTGCAACGTTTGATGTAACATTTCAAATAAATACGGATTATGTTTCTTATCTTCAGTTGCTTTATCGGTCAATTCCACGATAAATGATGCATAAGCAGTTAAAAATATATCTTCACGAATTTCTTTCATAGATGAAATTATTTCACCTTGCTGCAAAGTCCCAAGTCCAGACCCCATTTGAATCAGAAAGTGACCGTGCATCATAAGTTGCGAAATAGATGCTAACCTACTTTTCGGTTTTTTCGCCCCTCTTGCCATTGCACTTACCTTTCCAAGCTCACGGGAAAATATCGTAACAATTTTATTCGTTTCTCCGTAATCTGTTGTCCGGATGACAATTCCCTCAACTTTTTGAAACATGTTTGTCACCATCCAAGGTTTGAACAAAACGGGTCAAGAAATTGGAGAATCTAGATGCGCTAGCTCCTCTTCATGTTGATCCATCTCATCGTTTACGTCTTTTTCCATTTCCTTCAAAAGCAAATACGTTTCAATGCTTCCTGTTTTGGAGAAAAACTTCCAGGTAAAATCTAGCATAAGAATCCACCTTTCTCAGTAAGCGTAGCATATAAACCAATTTCTTTTGTTGTTATTAAAATGACCCATTTTGTCCATTTTCATGTGAGAAAAATTTTCCTAATTTCTATTAATACTCATCTTCACGGAAGCCAAGATCGCGAAGTTGTGACATTTTATTACGCCAATCTTTTTGTACTTTTACCCACACTTCTAAGAATACTTTTGAACCAAGAAGTGCTTCAATATCAAAGCGAGCTCGTTTTCCAACTTCTTTCAGCATCTTCCCTTGTTTTCCGATAATAATTCCTTTTTGCGATGGACGCTCTACAATAATTGTCGCATTCACATAGACCGCTCCACCTTCACGCTTTTGAATCGCATCAATCACAACCGCTACCGAATGTGGTACTTCCTCACGTGTTAAATGAAGTACCTTTTCACGAATAAGCTCAGCAATAATAAATCGCTCTGGATGATCCGTTACTTGGTTGTCTGGATAGTATTGTGGTCCTTCAGGTAAATATTTTTTAATCGCACCGATTAACGCCTCAACATTATTACCATCCAATGCAGAAATCGGAACAATTTCTGCAAATTCATGTAACTTACGATATTGATCAATTAATTCCAGCAATTGTTCCGGATGAACTTGGTCAATTTTATTGATTACTAGAAATACCGGTTGCTTTGTTTCTTGTAATTTTTCGATAATAAACTCTTCACCACGACCAAAACCTTCAGCAGCATTGACCATAAATAATACAATGTCAACTTCTTTTAATGTCGTTTGTGCCATCTTCACCATAAAATCGCCTAATTTATGCTTCGGCTTATGTATTCCTGGCGTATCAATAAAGATAACTTGTGAGTCATTTTCTGTGTATACACCTTGAATTTTATTACGAGTTGTTTGTGGTTTATCGCTCATAATTGCAATTTTTTGACCGATAATTCGATTTAAAAATGTAGACTTTCCAACATTCGGTCTTCCAATTATAGAGACAAAACCTGATTTATAACCTTTTCTATTCATGTAAATCCTCCGCTAAAAATGCTCCTGGTAACAATTCTCCAACTGTTGTCTCCTGAACGTCACCATGTAAATTTGATAAGTATACTTTCGTATCCTGTTTACATAATTCTATCATAACTTGACGGCACGCTCCACAAGGAGGTACTGGACGCTTCGTATCCGCTACTACCGCAATGGCTACAAATTCTTTATCTCCTTCAGAAACTGCTTTGAATAAAGCTGTTCTTTCTGCACAATTACATAATCCATATGATGCATTTTCAACATTACATCCTCGGTATACTTTTCCATCTTCCGTTAATAATGCTGCACCTACTTGAAACTTAGAATATGGTACATACGCTTGTTTACGCGCTTCGATTGCTTCTTGAATTAATTCTTTGCTGTTCATGCTCTCGCATCCTTTCCATTCACAATTGTGAAAAGATAAAATGAAACTTTCATTAACGGCGTTCTTAACGCTACCAAAGCATAACAAAAGCTTTGGAATGCAACTATACCATATAAGGTAAAAAGATAATAGCACCAATTATAACAGCTATAACAGTAAATAATAGCACTGCACCAGCAGCAACATCCTTTGCAATTTTCGCAAATGGTTTAAAATCCGCTGTGACTAAATCAACTGTTTTTTCAATTGCCGTATTGACCATTTCCAAACCCATGACAATTCCAATTGTAATGAGTAATATGAGCCATTCCGTTCTCGTTACACGGAAATAAAAGCCGCAGCATATAACAATAACTGCGGCCAAAAAATGAATTTTCATATTTCGTTCGTGACGAAGACAAAAGTATATACCAGCTATAGCATATCCAAAACTATTTATAAGTTTTCCCTTTTTCATCTACCTAATCCGAACGCCTCTAAAATTTCTTTTTGCTTTCCAAACATTTCTTGTTCGTCTTCATCTGTCATATGATCATAACCAAGTAAATGCAAGAATCCATGCAACGCTAAAAATCCTAATTCACGATCAAAGGAATGCCCATATTCTTCAGCCTGTTCTTTCGCTCTTGGAATAGAAATAATAAGATCTCCTAGCATACGCGGCATTTCCGCGCCAACGATCTCCATCTCTCCTTCTCCCATATCCTCCATTGCAAAAGAAATAACGTCTGTCGGTTGATCTTTGTCGCGATAATCACGATTAATTTCTTGAATACGTTCATTATCAACAAATGTAACAGAAAGCTCTGTTCCATCTTCTACGTTCTCCATTCGTGCAGCTTGCTCTAGCAAATCGCAAATCATATTCACATATTCTTCTTTCACTTCTTCTGTTTCATCAAAAAAATCTATTAATAAACTCATTCTGTCCCCTTTTCTTCCGGCGGTTCCGGATATTTAATACGAGAATGAAAAATACCATTTAACGTTTCACATAAAGTTTTCCCAACAATTTGTAATTCTTTAAATGTCAAATTACATTCACTAAATTGTCCATCCTGCAAACGATCTTTTATAATACTTTGTACTAAATTATTAATTTGTTCTGGTGTCGGATGGTTCATAGAACGCACTGCTGCTTCGACGCTATCCGCAATCCCAACAATTGCAGACTCTTTTGACGTCGCTTTTGATCCTGGATAACGGAACATTTTTTCTGTATATCTCTCTTTATCTTCTTTAATCGCTTTATAGTAAAAATATTTAAGTAATGTCGTTCCATGATGCTGTCCTGCAATATCAATAATTTCTTGCGGAATATGGTGTTCTTCTAACATTTTTACTCCATTTGTCACATGAGCAATAATAATATCTCTGCTCATTTCAGGATCTAATTTATCATGCGGGTTTTCAATCCCCATTTGGTTTTCTATAAAGAAATGAGGCTGCACTGTTTTCCCAATATCGTGATAATACGCACCAACACGTGCTAAAACTCCATTTGCTCCAACAGCCTCACAAGCTGCCTCAGAAAGGTTAGCAACCATAACGCTATGATGATATGTTCCCGGTGCTTCTAGTAAAATTTTACGAAGGAGCGGATGATTCGGGCTTGAAAGCTCCATAAGCTTCATACTTGATACAATTCCAAGACCACTTTCTAAATACGGTAAAATCCCCATAGCTAAAATGGATGAGATGATACCAGAAGCAGCAGCCATTAATAATTGTGAACCAATTTCAAGCGGCGAGAAGTTTCCATTACGCAAAAGTAATAGCGCAGCTAATACAACTACATTTAGAACAGAAACAAGGATGCCCGCTTGTAAGATCATCGAACGGCGATTTTTCTCTCTCAAAAAGATACTAACCGATAACGAGCTTAATAAAACATAAATACCTACACTATAATTCAGTGTACTCGTTACACCTTCATTAAACATAATACTCCCACATACAGAGAAGATCATACTTGTTATAAAAACAAAACGATCACCAATCATTAATTTTACTAGTATTGTTCCCATCGCGACCGGAACAACATATGCGATACCGGCATATTCCAACTTTTGAAACAAACTAATGATTTTCATCAAAACGACTGTAATCGCTACAATTGTTGTATAAGCTAAAATATATGGTTTTTCTTCTCTTTTCAATTTTAAAAACGATTCAAATTGCTTATGCATAAAGAATAGGAGTACACCAATAATGATTGCTAATCCTACAAATGGCTGAAATGTATTTCCTTGTTCAAGAAGCCCAACTAATTTCAATTGATCATATACTTCTCTTGTAATCGTGTCGCCTTCCTTCACAAGAATTTGCCCTTGAAGAATATAAACTGGCGCAACTGCATCTTCCGCTACTTTTTTCCGGTCTTTTGTAGCAGTTGAATCATAGAAATAATTTGCTTCAATTGCATATTTTCCAAGTACGTTAAGTGCGTCTTTTAAATCGCTATTCACATTAACATTGCGTATTTCATTGACAAATCGTTCTCTCGCATCATTTTCTTCATTCATTTTAATGTGAGTACTCATAATATTATTAATCGCTGTTACCATAGCATCTCTTGCTAATGACAATTGACCTGGTTCAGCATTTACAAACTGTAACAACACAGAATCAGATAAACTTTTTGTTAAATCTGTAGGCAATTTCTTCTTTAATTTCTCCAATCGTTCTGCAGCAGAAATCCTTTTCTGTTCATCAGGACCAGCAGCCTTCGTGTCAGCTTCCACTTCTTCTATCGCTAAAAAGACAGAGTTTACAATATCTACTTTATTTTGCTTGTATTCACTTCGATATGTATATTGGTCCTCTACCTTTTGAGCAGCTTCTCTCTTCTTTCTATCCGTCGTTACTTTATCTTCGATTTTGATAGGAGAGTGGATTGTTTGTTTCGAAATAGATAGCATTTTAACATCTAGTTGCTCTGGTTTCACATTGTTCATGAGTGCAAAAAACAGTACCGCTCCTAATAAAATATAAGAAATCCAACTTAATTTTTTCGAATGTTGTATGTTACGAAACCACCTAGAAATTTCTTGAGATCTTGACATGATTTCAATACCTTCTCCTCTCCAGACATAAAGTGAATCTTTAATCAACGGGAGTTTTTTATCCCCACCAATGATTAACCCCCACCAATCGGGCTTTTTATAAGCAGGCTTCTACATTGCACTGCACATTCACAAGTAAATGAATCTACTTGTCCACCCTTTAATGATAGTAAAAAATAGGCTATTCGCCAACCCTTTCATCTATCTCTACCATACAAAAAGAAATGATCCTTACAAATAGGATCATTCCATTTTATCATATGCCTCGATAATCCGCTGCACAAGGGGATGTCTTACAACGTCCGATTGCTCTAATTTAACAAATGAAATCCCTGATACACCTGATAGAACATTCGCAGCAATTGAAAGCCCCGACTTTACCCCCTTCGGTAAATCAACCTGCGACGGATCGCCAGTAACAACCATTTTCGAACTAAAACCTAGGCGAGTTAAAAACATTTTAATTTGAGCACCAGTTGTATTTTGAGCTTCATCTAAAATAACGAAAGAATCATCCAGCGTACGTCCCCTCATATATGCAAGAGGTGCAATTTCAATCGTTCCTCTCTCTAGCATACGCTGTGTATATTCTTGCCCAAGAATATCATGAAGCGCATCGTATAAAGGACGTAAATAAGGGTCTACCTTTTCTTTTAAATCACCTGGTAAAAAACCTAAGCTTTCCCCTGCTTCTACAGCTGGTCTTGTTAAAATAATCTTTTTTACATACCCTTGCTTTAATGCTCGTACAGCCATTACCACAGCTAAATATGTCTTCCCTGTACCAGCAGGCCCTATTCCAAATACAATATCATTCTTCTTCATCGCATGAATGTACTGTCTTTGACCCATTGTTTTCACACGGATGGATTTACCTTTTGCTGTTTTAAAGATCTCCTCTTCATATAGCTCTTCAAAATGAGTTATTTTCCCTTGACGGCCAAGCTGAATTGCATATGCAACATCTCGTTCCGAGATTGATACACCTTTACGAATAACAGCAAGTAATTGCTGTAAAATTTTTTCAACAAGCGCCACGGTTTCATCTGTTCCAGATACACGAACAGATTCACCTCGCGTTACGATAGATACGGCAAGTTCTCGTTCAATTACTTTTAAATGTGCATCATTCACTCCAAATAGAGCAATTGCTTCATTAGGATTTTCCACTTGTTGATTCATTTCTATTAATTGTTCTGCCATTACTCAGTCTCCTTGAATATCGGATTCAGATATCGGTTGTGGCTCTGCAATATTTTCAATCACTGTATAATGTAATGTTACTCTTAGATGATTCGCCTCAACCTCGTTGTGCAAAATCTTATCACTTACAATCATAGCATGTTCATCCAATTTTTTCTTTAGTTCTTTTTCAGCCATTTCTTTCGCTACTCGCAGTGCTTGTTTTTCTGTATATTCACGATTCGCTTCTTCCTCTTCACGCACAATTTCCCTTTCATAGGAAATAGGCAATATAAAACCAAACAGTTTCACATCATGTTTGACATTTTCAGTACGAGACCGCTTATACTTATCATGCTGAAATCCCCATATTTTTATTTTAACACTTCCAAGACGAAGATAATGCTCATTATATGAATTTCCTGTATACACTTGAAATGTTGTTTTTAAAGGAACTGTCACTTCAGATTCATACCACGTTTCTCCATATACAATTCCTTTAGCAGAAACAATCGTTGGATTATCCTCTTTTCCAAACATCCCTGACACAAGAAGTTGTCCCTTTTGCACATAATCATTTTTCATTACAACTGGTTTTCCAGTTTCCACAAATGTTTTTGTAATGATTGCCTCTTTTTTGGCAACTAAATTTTGTGGTTTTTGCTCTTTCTCCTTCTCCGGCTCATTTTTTTCAACAATTTTAAAATGATATGTTGTCCCCTTTATCTCTAGGCCAGCCCATGTAATCGCATTAATATTATCTGTCAAATGACGCTGAACATCTTCTACATTCGGCATTTGAAATTGCAGTCTTCCTTTTTTAATGCCCATTTTATCCAATTCTTTTATAAGAATATATTCCGTTTCCGGTTTTGCCCCTGTAATCTCGATTTTCCAGACCATATTTGATAAAGCAATCATACCGAAAAAAAAGATAAGAAAACCGATTAAAAAACCACTATTCTTAAGCAAACGCTTATTCCAAAACGGAAAACCGAAACGTCCAATAAAGTATAGCTTACATTCATTTTTTCGATAGATCGGTCTCAGTCGCTTCACATCACGAAGCAACATACAAAATACTAATGTATCTTCTGCAATCTTCTTTACATCCCATACGACTAAATTTCTGCGCACACATTCATTAATAAAACGCTCCGCTCCTCTACCTTCAATTCGAACCTTCACATACCCAAGCCATCGTGTGAACCATTGATTTTTCATCGTCCGTTCCACTACCTTTCTCAAAAGCACAAATGTTACGCCACTATTTTCGTAGTGCTTTCTTCAGCTTTTAACATTCAAATAGCTCGTACGAAACGAAATAAGAAGAAAAACTTCACTAATGGAAGTTTCATTATAATTTATCTTTCTTCTCATTTTCTAAAAACGTTACTTGTTCAATAATCCCTTCAAGCAAAAGCTCTTCTGGAAGAATTGTTTTAATAACAAACGATTGCCCTTTTATTAATAGTTGACCATGTTTTAATAACAACCGCACTTCTTTATCTGTAAATACTAATAACCCTCGATGATTTTCTATATAAATATGTACTTGCCCGACAAGGGTAATACGAGGTAGATCCATTAGTACATCCACTGGTAGGTCTATTTGCTTTGTTAGCCAATTTTTCATTTGCACTAATTTCTTCATCTCCAAGACCCCCCTCTCATCCCATATGTATGAAAAAAGAGCTTGTAATATCACGTCCAAAAAGAAAAAAGCATAAAAAAACGTCTCATTTCTCATGAGACGCTTTTTTATGCTAATAGCTGTGCAACCAGCTTATTCACTTGTGATCCGTCTGCTTTACCTTTTACTTTCGGCATAACAGCACTCATCACTTTACCCATATCTGCCTTAGAAGCAGCACCAACTTCAGAAATAACTTGCTTAACTACATTCACTAGCTCTTCTTCTGTTAGTTGTTCAGGTAAATACGTATTTAAAATCTGAATTTCATTTTGCAGTTTATCAACAAGGTCATCACGACCCGCTTTTTTAAATTCAAGGAGGGAGTCCTTATGCTGTTTTACTTCACGAGTTAAAACTGTTAATTCCTCTTCTTCAGTAAGAGTATGTTGCAGTTTAATTCCTTCATTTTGCAAAGCAGCCTTAACCATACGAATAACGGTTAATTTTTCTTTTTGTTTATTCTTCATCGCTTGTTTCATATCATCGTTTAAACGACCGAGAAGACTCATAACTTACACCCTCTCTTAGAATTTACGCTTTCTTGCCGCTTCAGACTTCTTCTTACGTTTTACACTTGGTTTTTCATAAAACTCGCGCTTTCTTGCTTCAGCAAGTGTACCAGTTTTAGAAACCGATCTTTTAAAACGGCGAAGTGCATCCTCCAAAGACTCGTTTTTACGAACGACTGTTTTTGACATTCTCTTTCCCTCCCTCCGAAACATCACACTTACATACTAACTTCAGCATGCAAAAAGAAACACTTCTTCAGCATGTCTTTTACGATTATAATACATTTTGTTACTTCAGGTCAACTATTTGACAGAATAAAAGAAGAGTAGATGCCCTTCTTCTATCTAAATTTGTTCAAATCATACATTACAGCTAATGTATATTTTATTTTTTGAACAATTCAATCCATCTAGCTATAATAGCTAGATGGATTCGTTTCTTTTACCTTCCATACAAGAAGATAACAAGCTTATCAGATAGGACTAAACAGTCGGCTCCGCTTTTAAATTAATAATCCGTTGTTGCTGTTTTCCCACTTACTAGTGCAACACCAGCACTTGTACCAATACGTGTTGCTCCCGCTTCTACCATCGCGTCCATATCTTCTCCGTTACGAACACCACCAGAAGCTTTCACACCGATTTCTGGCCCAACTGTTTTTCTCATTAGTGCTACATCTTCTACTGTTGCCCCGCCCGTTGAGAAGCCAGTCGATGTTTTTACAAAATCTACACCTGCTTTTACAGATAATTCACAAGCACGAACTTTTTCTTCTTCTGTTAATAAGCATGTTTCAATAATAATTTTTACAAGCGCTTTTCCTTTTGCAGCTTCTACAACCGCACGAACGTCGCGCTCTACTAATTCATCATTTTTATCTTTTAATGCACCAATATTAATTACCATATCAACTTCTGTTGCACCTTTTGCAATTGCATCTTGCGTTTCAAACGCTTTTGTTTCTGGTGTATTTACTCCAAGAGGGAAACCGATTACTGTACAAACTTTTACATCTGTATCTTTTAATAATTCTGCTGCAGTTTCAACCCAAGTAGGGTTTACACATACAGACGCGAAGTCATGTTTTTTTGCTTCCTCACATAATGTAACAATCGCTTCTTTTTTTGTATCCGGTTTTAATAATGTGTGGTCAATTAACTTTGCATAGTTCATTTTTCATATGCCCCTTTCTTCACTACACGGTTGTCTGACAACCATAACGGTTAGCATTATAGCATGGAATATTACAACTTCATATCTTAACTTCTCCAGCAAAGAAAAAAGCATGCAAACCCTTTTCGTTTGCATGCTTTTCTCTTACGCACTTGCTGATTCTTTTTTTACATCATCTTCAAGAACACGAACAAATTGCGCTTCGTTATATGGGTAACCAGCTTTTGTAATTTTCACTTTTACTAGTTTGCCGATTAATTCTTCAGATCCTTCAAACACAACTTTTAAATAGTTATCTGTATAACCTACATATAATCCTTCACGATCGCCGTCTTTGAAAGGCTCTTCTGGAATAATCTCAAGAACTTCCCCTTCAAATTGAGATGCGTATTCTTTCGCTAACTGATTCGATAATTCAATTAAACGATGAACACGATCATTTTTTACTTCTTCAGGAATTTGGTCATCCATACGAGCCGCAGGTGTTCCTGTACGTTTTGAATAAGGGAACACGTGCAATTCAGAGAAACGGTTTTCTTTAATGAAATTGTATGTTTCCATAAATTCTTCTTCCGTTTCACCAGGGAAGCCAACAATTACATCGGATGTAATTGCAAGGCCTGGTAACGCTTCTTTCAAGCGATCTAAACGCTCTTGGAAAAATTCCATCGTATACTTACGGCGCATACGTTTTAGTACAGTGTTAGAACCTGATTGTAGTGGAATGTGCAAATGACGGACAACTACTTCAGATTTATCTAATACTTCAATTACTTCATCTGAAATTTGACTCGCTTCAATTGAAGAAATACGAAGACGTTTCAAGCCATTTACCTCTGCTTCCATATCGCGAAGCAATCCAGCTAAATTGTAGTTTTTCATGTCTTCCCCATATCCACCTGTGTGAATACCAGTTAAGACGATTTCTTTATAACCTGCATCCACTAATTGCTGCGCTTGGTGAATAACTTCTTTTCCATCACGAGAACGCATTAAACCACGTGCCCAAGGAATAATACAGAACGTACAGAAATTATTACAACCTTCTTGTATTTTTAAAGATGCACGTGTACGGTCAGTGAAATACGGTACATCAAGCTCTTCATATACACGTGTTTTCATAATGTTACGGACAGCATTGATTGGTTGACGTTCTTTACGGAACTCTTCAATATACCCTAGCATTTTCTCACGATCTTGCGTACCAACAACGATATCTACGCCTGGAATCGCCATAATTTCCGCTGGAGATGTTTGTGCGTAACATCCTGTTACACAAATAACAGCGTCTGGATTTTGACGTACAGCACGTCGAATAACTTGACGGCTTTTTTTGTCTCCAGTATTTGTTACTGTACATGTATTGATTACATACACATCAGCTTTCTTTTCATATTCAGTTCTTTCATAACCACCTTGTTTAAACAATTGCCAAATTGCTTCTGTTTCATAGTGGTTTACTTTACAACCTAACGTGTGAAACGCAACAGTTGCCATTGATCATCACCCCATCAATTCAAAATGATAAGAAGCGGCACTTAACGCATAAAGCGGCGCCGTTTCTGTTCGTAAAATCCTCGGCCCTAAACTACATGGTATAAATTTATGTTCACGAAGCGCAGAAATTTCTTCCTCAGATAAACCACCTTCTGGGCCAAATACAACCAACAGTTTTTGACCACGTTCAAGTGCCGTTAAAGCCTTCGCAAAATTAGCTTTTTCGCCTTGCTTTGCTTCCTCTTCATACGCAACCAGACAAACATCATAATCACTGCTCATCGCAAGCAATTGTTTAAATGATGCCGGAGCATGTACAGCTGGAATTTCACTTCTATGCGATTGCTCTGCAGCTTCTTTCACAATTTTTTTCAAGCGCTCAACTTTTTTATCTGCTTTTTTTGCATCCCATTTTACAATAGAACGGGATGCTTGAAATGGTAAAAATGCGGCCGCCCCAAGCTCAGTTCCTTTTTGAAAAATTAACTCTAGCTTGTCTCCTTTTGGCAGTCCACTTGCAATCGTCACGAACACTGGCAGTTCACTTGACGCCTCTCCCCATTCTACAATAGCACTATCCACAAATTCACTGGTAATTTCAGCAATTGTACACATTGCTGTTTTACCGTTTACACAGCAATAAATGTGATCACCAACTGACATGCGCATCACTCTTACGATATGATGTACATCATCACCTACAATACGAATACTTGCATCATTTACATACTTCTCTTCTACAAAATAACGTTGCATCTCATCACCTTAGTAAAGTTTCGTTCCTTTCGTAAGTCCTCCCTTACGAAAAGAACGAAACGTTATCATTTTAATATAACAAACGGCAAGTCTCTCACTTCATATAGCGAGAGACTCTTTCGTTCATTATTAACATAAATTATATATTACGCATTTCGTGCAATGATTGCTACCCAATCTTCCATTCTTAACACTTCTTCAATTGTAAATCCAGCTTTTTCTAACGCCTCAGAGATTACTTTTTCTTTTGCTCCAATAATACCAGATGTAATAAATAGTCCACCCTGTTTTACAACTCTCGCTGCGTCTTCAGGGAATAGAAGAATAATTTCTGCAAGTAAATTTGCTACAATCAAATCTACTGGTCCTTCAATACCTTCTAATAAACTATTTTGTCCGACAGATACGATACCGTCCGTTTTATTTAAACGAACATTCATCTCCGCACTTTCAACTGCAACTGGATCTAAATCATACGCTTGAACAGATGCTGCACCTAATTTTGCTGCAGCAATACTTAATACACCAGAACCTGTTCCAACATCAATTACGGTATTACCTGGCTGCACTGTTTTCTCTAACGCACGAATACACATCGTTGTTGTTGGATGTGTCCCTGTACCAAATGCCATCCCTGGATCTAATTCAATAATTTTTTCATCTGGAGAAGAAGGTATATATTCTTCCCAAGTTGGCACAATTGTGAATGTATCAGAAATTTGAACTGGATGATAATATTTTTTCCAAGCAGTAGCCCAGTCTTCCTCATCGACTTCATTAATCGTAATATTTCCTGTACCAATTTCGATGTCGAAAGATGGAAGTACATCAATAGATGATTTTACACTCGCAACTGTTTCATGTAAAGAATCCGTTTGTGGAAAATATGCTTTTATTAACACACCATCTTCTGGATATTCAGATGGATTGAGCGCATAAATTTCACCATACTGTTGCTCACGCTCTTTTGTTAACTCTGCCGGGTCTTCAATCGCTACACCGCTAGCACCTGCTTCGTGTAAAATATGAGAAACAGCTTCTACTGCTTCCTCTGTTGTATGAATACTAATTTCTGACCATTTCACAATTTACCAACTCCATTTTTTATTTCCATTATTCCCCTTTAAAAGCTCGTTTAAGCTTTCCAAATAGGCTATCATCTTGATCTTCTTGTCCTGCAAATTCACGTAATAATTCTTTTTGATGTGATGTTAATTTCGTTGGTACAACAACACGAACAACTACATATTGATCACCTTGGCCATATCCACGTACATTTGGAGCGCCTTTTCCTTTTAGGCGGAATTCCGTTCCTGTTTGCGTTCCTGCTGGTATTTTCAATTTCACTTTTCCATGAACAGTTGGAACTTCCACTTCAGCACCAAGCGCTACTTGCGTGAATGTTAATGGCATTTCACAAATAATATGATCGCCATCACGCTCGAAGAACTCATGGTCTCTTACATGAACAACAACATATAAATCACCAGCCGGCCCACCGTTTACACCTGCTTCACCTTTACCAGACACACGGATTTGTTGACCATTATCAATACCCGCTGGAATTTTAACGTTAATTTTTTTACGTTTACGTACTTTTCCAGAGCCATGACATGTTGTACATTTCTCTTTAATCATTTGGCCTGTTCCTGAACAATGTTTACACGCTTGACGATTTACAATACGACCAAATGGTGTATTTTGTTCTACGCTCACTTGACCTGTTCCTGAACAATGTTTACATGTTTCTTTTGAAGTTCCTGGTTTCGCCCCAGCGCCTTGACATGTGTCACATGGGTCTTCAACTGGAATTTCAACATTTAATTCCTTACCAAAAATCGCTTCTTCAAAGTTTAAAGTAACTTGATATTGCAAGTCAGCACCTTGACGCGGTGCATTTGGATCACGGCGTCTGCCGCCACCTCCGCCAAAGAATGAGCTGAAAATGTCTTCAAATCCGAATCCACCACCAAAGTCTCCACCGCCGAAGCCCTGATTTGGATCAGCATGACCAAATTGATCGTACTGCGCACGTTTCTGATCGTCACTTAAAACTTCATACGCTTCTTGTACTTCTTTAAACTTTTCAATTGCATTTTCTTCTTTGCTTACGTCTGGATGGTATTTTTTAGCCAAACGACGGTATGCTTTTTTGATTTCATCTTTTGAAGCGCCCTTGCTAAGGCCGAGCACCTCATAATAATCTCTTTTATTCATAAATTTGTAACCCCCGAATCTTTCACATAAACGTAATTTTAACACCGAAAGAAAGTGCTTTGCAACAAAGTTTCCTCACTTACAGTATGCAAAAAGAAAAACTTAAGACTCTCATATGAAAGAGCTAACCTGCCCGAAGCACTTTCTTCATTCATGAAAAAAGCCAAAGCCAAGGCACGCTTGACTTTGACTTTTTGTCATCTTACTTATGTTTTTTTACTTTATTACTTATCTTCTTTTACTTCTTCAAACTCAGCGTCAACTACGTTGTCATTTTTTGCACTAGCGTTACCTTGTGTACCTTCTGCTTGCTGAGCACCAGCAGCTGCTTGAGCTTGTTCATATAATTTTACAGTAAGTTGTTGTACGATTTCTTGAAGTGCATCTTTTTTCGCACGAATTTCATCAAGATCATTTTTCTCGATTGCCGCTTGTAATGCTTCTTTTGCTTCTGTTGCTTTCGCTACCTCAGCTGCATCTACTTTACCTTCTAAATCTTTTACAACTTTATCTGTTTGGAATACAAGTTGGTCAGCTTCATTACGAAGTTCAACTTCTTCCTTACGCTTTTGGTCAGCATCAGCATTTGCTTCAGCTTCTTTTACCATACGATCTACTTCTTCATCAGAAAGACCTGAAGAAGATTGGATTGTAATTGTTTGTTCTTTACTTGTTCCTAAGTCTTTTGCACGTACATTTACGATACCGTTCGCATCAATATCGAATGTTACTTCGATTTGCGGAATACCACGTGGTGCTGGTGGGATATCTGTTAATTGGAAGCGACCTAGTGTTTTGTTGTCAGCTGACATTGGACGCTCACCTTGCAATACGTGAATGTCTACTGCAGGCTGGTTATCAGCAGCAGTTGAGAACACTTGTGACTTACTTGTTGGAATTGTTGTGTTACGCTCGATTAACTTCGTGAATACGCCACCCATAGTTTCGATACCTAAAGAAAGTGGAGTTACGTCTAATAATAGAACGCCTTTTACATCACCAGTAAGTACACCGCCCTGAACTGCAGCACCTAACGCTACAACTTCATCAGGGTTAACGCCTTTATATGGTTCTTTACCAGTTTCACGTTTAATTGCTTCTTGTACAGCTGGGATACGAGTAGAACCACCAACAAGAATAACTTTATCTAATTCACTTGGAGAAAGACCAGCATCTTTTAATGCACGACGAGTTGGCTCTAATGTTCTTTCAACAAGGTTAGCTGAAAGTTCTTCGAATTTCGCTCTTGTTAAGTTTAATTCTAAGTGTAATGGACCAGCAGCCCCAGCACTAATGAATGGTAATGAAATTTGTGTTTGTGTTACACCTGAAAGATCTTTTTTCGCTTTTTCAGCTGCATCTTTCAAACGTTGAAGTGCCATTTTATCTTGACTTAAATCAATGTTATTTTCTTTTTTGAATTCAGCTACTAAATGATCGATGATAACTTGGTCAAAGTCGTCACCACCAAGACGGTTGTCACCCGCAGTTGAAATAACTTCAAATGTTCCATCTGCTAACTCAAGAATAGATACGTCGAATGTACCGCCACCTAAGTCATATACTAGAACTTTTTGTTCTTCGTCTTGTTTTTCTAAACCGTAAGCAAGCGCAGCTGCTGTTGGTTCATTAATAATACGTTCTACTTCTAAACCAGCAATACGGCCAGCGTCTTTTGTTGCTTGGCGTTCTGCATCGTTGAAGTATGCTGGCACTGTGATAACAGCTTTCGTTACTGTTTCACCTAAGTACGCTTCAGCAGAAGCTTTTAAGTTTTGTAAAATGATTGCAGAAATTTCTTGAGGTGTGTAGTTTTTACCTTCAACTTCTACTTTGTAGTCTGTACCCATATGACGTTTAACAGACATGATTGTATTTGGGTTTGTAATCGCTTGACGCTTCGCTACTTCCCCAACTTGACGCTCTTCATTTTTGAAAGCCACAACAGAAGGTGTTGTACGGTTCCCTTCTGGATTTGGAATAACCTTTGGTTCTCCACCTTCCATAACAGCTACACAAGAGTTTGTTGTACCTAAGTCAATACCGATAATTTTACTCATGGCGAAACCTCCTACATTTATGTAAATTATTGATTTACTTTTACCATTGATGGGCGAATCACACGGTCTTTCAGTTTATAACCTTTTTGGAATTCTTCCACAACCGCGTTTGATTCAAACTCGCTGTCTTCTACTTGCATAACAGCTTGATGTTCATGCGGATCAAACTGTTTACCAACAGCTTCAATCGCTTCAACACCTTCTTTAGTCAGCGCTTCTAGCAATTGACGATATACCATTTCCATCCCTTGTAATAAGGACTTCATCTGCTCGTCGCTCGCTTCCACTTGCATCGCTCTTTCAAAGTTATCAAGAGCTGGCAAAATATCTGACACAAGGCTTTGCGATCTATATTTTTCAGCCGCTTGCTTATCCAGTTGAACACGGCGCTTATAGTTTTCAAAATCAGCTTGTAGACGTAGTGTGCGACCTTCCGTTTCCGTCAATTTCGCTTGCAATCCATCTACTTTTTCTTGTAAAAGAGCCGCTTCACTTTTTTCTTCTACTACAGTTTCTTCACTGTTTTCTGCTGTAATAGATTCCTCAGTTTGCGTTTCTTTCGCTTCTTCAACTACTTGTTCGTTACGCTCTTCCACAACTTTCACCTCCTTAAAAGGCACCAGAGCTCATGCTTAACATGAGCGTCCAAGCATAGTTTTTATGTTACACACCAGCAATGACAATGTTCATCGCTCGAGTGAATTTATTATTTTGATTTATACAATCCATTTAGCCCATCTGTAAATTGTCTTGAAAACAATTGTAACAGACTAATTACGCGAGAATACTGCATTCTCGTTGGACCTAGGATCGCGATTGTTCCAATCTGTTCTTCGCCAATGGAATAGGTTGCAGAAATTAAACTACAATCTTCCATAGCCGTCGAAGAATTTTCTCGACCGATTTTCACTTGAATCCCGACTTGTTTATTACGCAAAATATCGTAAAATTCAGCTTCATTATCAATCATAGTCAGCAAGGAGCGTACCTTTTGAATGTCGTGAAACTCCGGCTGCGAAAGCATATTCGCTTTCCCCCCAAAGTATATCTTTTCCGACAAGGGAACTTGAAATGTACCATCTAACATTTTTATTGCACTATCATAGTTGTGGACATACCCACGTAGAACCGTCACAATCTCTTTTAAAATTTTATTATGCAACTCCGCCATCGGCACACCAGATAGCTTTTCGTTTAAAATATTAACCATTTTTTCTAAATCTGATAAATCAACAGATTCCGGAACGGTAATCGTTTTGCTTTGTACATGACCTGTATCTGTTACAATAATGGCGACTGCTGTTTGATGATCCAGCGGAACAATTTGTACATTCTTTAATTTATTTGCACTCACTTTCGGTCCAAGAACAATTGCCGTATAATTTGTGAGCTCTGATAAAATTTGAGCGGATTGCTGTGCAATTTTTTCCGCTTCAAAAATTCTTTCAGCAAATAAATCCTTAATCTGTACAACATCCTCATTCGATAAATGTTGTGGTGCTAAAAGATGGTCTACATAAAATCGATATCCTTTTTCTGAAGGAACACGTCCAGAAGAACTGTGT
Organism: Bacillus pseudomycoides DSM 12442; assembly: GCF_000161455.1. GTDB lineage: Bacteria > Bacillota > Bacilli > Bacillales > Bacillaceae_G > Bacillus_A > Bacillus_A pseudomycoides. Next base: position 3,600,041 of record NZ_CM000745.1, on the reverse strand, counting down.
GTCTTTTCGATAAATCCCAGTTCCTCTAAATCAGCCATTTCATTTCGAATCGTAGCTGAACTAAATGTAATTTCATCTTTTTTAGCCAACGTTCTTGACCCAACAGGTTGCGCTGATCCAATAAAGTCATCAATAATTGTTTGTAAAATCAAGAGCTGACGTTCCGTAAGCATCTCATCATCACCTCTGTTAGCACTCTTTGTCTTCGAGTGCTAAATCTATTAATAACTTACCAAAATTGACATTCAATTGTCAACGGAAACGTCACAAAATAGAGAAACTTTTTCATACCTACTGAACATTTAATTAATCAATTAAAAACGACTGAAATACTTCATTCCCTAATAACTTACCTTGTCTCGTCAAACAAACATGGTTACCTTTATCCTGAAGCAATCCATATTCCTTGTTGGATAATAACTGCTTTGCAAAAATCTCATCCATTTCGACACCAAATTTCTTTTGGAATGTAAGCTTAGAAACGCCCTTTGTTTTCCGAAGCCCTAAAAATAGTTCTTCTTCCATTCTTTCTTTTCTTGTTACTTCGTGGACGTCTAAATAAGGGAAGCCTGTCTCATCAATTTTAGAGAAATATTGCTTTAACGGGCCAACATTTTGAATTCGTTCTCCGTTTACATAACTGTGAGCACCAGCTCCAAAACCATAATACTGTTCATTATTCCAGTATGTGAGATTATGTCTACTTTCATAGCCTTCTTTTGAAAAATTACTGATTTCATACTGTTTATAGCCATGATTTTCCATTTCATCCATTACTATTTCATACATTCTTGCTTCATGCTCTTCCCCTGGAAGTCTTAATTTTCCTTTGTTCATTAAATTATAAAAAATCGTTTTCGGTTCAACAATTAAGGAATATGCAGAAAAATGCTGAACTCCTAACGTAAAAGCAATGTCCAACGTTTCTTTCACATCTTCTATCGTTTGCCCTGGTAATGCATAAATTAAATCCACATTAATATTCGTAAAGCCTACTTCCTGCGCTTCACGAATCGCTACAAATGCATCTTCCCTCGTATGCTTACGTCCAATTTTCTGAAGTAATTCATCTCGAAATGTTTGCACACCAAAGCTAATTCGATTGACACCACCATCTAATAGCAGGTTCAACTTTTCTTTTGGCAAATCTCCAGGATTTGCTTCAAACGTCAATTCACAGTTTGGAGCGAACGGACGTAAACGGCGATTAATAATATCTAACAGCTTTTTTGTCTGCTCCACATTTAATGCCGTTGGTGTCCCGCCCCCAACAAAAATCGTTTTCATATTTTCAAACGGCACCTTTTGAACCGTATTTATAATTTCTTTCTCTAAATACTCTAAATATTGATCAACAGGCTGACGTTCAATAAATACTTTATTAAAATCACAATAGTGACAAATATGCTGACAAAACGGAATATGAATATATGCAGCTTGCATTAAACTAGACTCCTACCTTTCTAAAAAGAAAACCTCCGCACTTCGGAGGCTCCTTTACTTCTGTAACGTGTTACGAATTTGTTCCATTCGCATTTTTCCCCAATCATACATCATTTCGACGATTGGTAAAAGCGTCATACCTAAATCAGTCATAAAGTACTCTACCCGCGGAGGTACTTCTGGATATACTGTCCGATCAATGATTCCATCTTCCATTAATTCTTTTAATTGATTAGATAAAACCTTATGAGAAATGTTTGGGAATAGTCGTTGTAACTCACTAAAGCGATGCGACCCTTCTACACCTAGATGCCACAAGATTACAACTTTCCACTTTCCGCTAATAATAGAAAGCGTCAATTCTTTTTCACAATTAAAATCACCGTTTTGTATTTTTTCTTGAATATCTTTTCGAATATTTTCAGACATCAATAGTCTCCTAACTCTATATCACTGTTGTTTCTTACAATAAAAAGCATCCTCACCATTGTAAAGGAGAGATGAAAAGATGTCTAAAAAAGTAATCCTACGTACAAAAAGAAGCCGCACAAACGGCTTCTTTTTTATTAGTTATCGTCCATTTTTAATACAGCCATGAATGCTTCTTGTGGCACTTCTACAGAACCAACAGACTTCATACGTTTTTTACCTTCTTTTTGTTTATCAAGAAGTTTACGTTTACGAGAAATGTCACCACCATAACATTTTGCAAGTACGTTTTTACGCATCGCTTTAATTGTAGAACGCGCTACAACTTTGTTCCCAATTGTCGCTTGAATTGGTACTTCAAACTGTTGTCTTGGAATTAATTCTTTTAATTTTTCTACAATTACTTTACCACGATCATAGGCTGAATCGCGATGTACAATGAATGATAAAGCATCGACTTGTTCATTATTTAATAAAATATCCATCTTCACAAGTCTAGACGGTTTGTAACCGATTAACTCGTAATCAAATGATGCATACCCTTTCGTATTAGACTTCAATTGATCAAAGAAGTCGTATACGATTTCAGAAAGTGGGATCTCATATGTTAACGTAACACGTGTTTCATCTAAATATTGCATATCAAGGAATGTACCACGTTTCCCTTGGCAAATTTCCATTACAGCACCAACGTAATCATTTGGAACCATAATCGTCGCTTTTACAAACGGTTCTTCCACACGGTCAATAGATTGCGGATCTGGCATGTTAGATGGGTTATCAACAATAAGATCTTCACCGCTCGTTAAATATACTTTATAAATAACACTTGGCGCCGTTGTAATTAAATCAATCTTAAATTCACGTTCAATACGTTCTTGAATGATTTCCATGTGAAGTAACCCTAAGAAGCCACAACGGAAACCGAATCCTAATGCTTGAGATGTTTCTGGCTCAAATTCAAGAGCAGAATCATTCAATTCAAGTTTTTCTAATGCATCACGTAAATCGTTATAACGCGCCGAATCGATTGGATATAAACCACAGAATACCATTGGGTTTAATTTACGATAACCTGGTAATGGTTCTGCTGCTGGACGTTTCGCATGTGTGATTGTATCACCAACGCGTGTGTCTCCTACATTTTTAATAGATGCTGCTAGGAATCCTACATCACCTACTGTTAACTCTTCACGCTGCGTTGTTTTCGGTGTAAATACACCTACTTCTGTTACCTCAAATTCTTTACCAGTTGCCATCATACGTACTTTATCGCCAACTTTTACTGTACCGTTCACAACACGGATATACGCAATTACACCGCGATATGGGTCATATAAAGAGTCAAAAATCATACATTGAAGTGGCTCTTCCGGGTCACCTTCTGGAGCTGGTACTTTTTCAACGATTTGTTCTAAAATATCTTCAATCCCAATTCCAGCCTTTGCGGAAGCAAGTACAGCTTCTGATGCATCTAAACCAATTACATCTTCTACTTCTTGACGAACACGCTCTGGGTCAGCACTTGGCAAATCGATTTTATTAATAACCGGTAAAATTTCTAAATTATTATCAAGCGCTAAATACACGTTCGCTAACGTTTGCGCTTCAATACCTTGCGCTGCATCGACAACAAGGATAGCACCTTCACAAGCCGCTAAACTACGAGATACTTCGTACGTAAAGTCGACGTGCCCTGGTGTATCGATTAAGTGAAGAGTATATTCTTCACCGTTTTTTGCCGTATACGTTAATTGAACTGCATTTAATTTAATTGTAATACCACGCTCACGCTCTAAATCCATAGAGTCAAGTAATTGAGCTTTCATTTCGCGCTGTGTTAACGCATTTGTTTTCTCCAAAATACGATCTGCCAACGTTGACTTTCCGTGGTCAATATGAGCAATGATGGAGAAGTTACGAATGTTGGACTGTCTTTTTGCTCTTTCTTCTTTATTCATCTATGTTCTCAACTCCTAATAGTCTCGCCAATATACACTAGCACTGATTATATCAATAGAGCAGCAAAGATTCAATGAAAACTCGTGCTGCTTATAAGACAAATCTTCCTCTCTTTATCTTATGCGAGCAGATCAAACGAGACAAACCTTTTTATAACAAAAAAATGGTTGTCTTACAAAATGATAAGACAACCTCTGTTTATTCTCCCAATTGGCTAAAAATATCTTTTATTTTCCCAATTACTATATCTGTACTAAACTTAGCGATACTTCGAACAAATTCTGCGATTCCCATTCCCAGTCCTTCTACAACATTAAAACTTCTGAGACTTTCTAACTGTTTTTGTTTTTCACTTGCTGAAAATGTACCTCCTAAAATTTCTAAATCAACATTTTCACTTCCAGTTCCCGTCATTCGTGCAACTTGTTCATATGTTGGCTGCCGATAGCCTTTCATGCTTTTTAAGCCATGATTAACGATTCCAATTCCGATTAGCATCACAAACAAAAACAGAATAACGCAGCACACACATTGAAGCGTAAATCTACTCAACTACTTTCGCCTCTTCTCATCAATGCGTATATGCACCTGTATTATCTTGGTCAATTTGATGATGAAGTGCAGCATTTAAACCACTCGCTATTACATTTGCCATATCTTCAATAAATGCATCTACTTCTTTCGGCGTCACCATTAAATTATGACCAAGAGGAGCTAATACTTCGTAAATTAATTTTCGTTTTTCTTCATCTTCCAATGTGCCCACTGCCCCTAAAAACATATTACGGCTTTTTTCATCCGGCATATCTTCCTCTGTTAGTTTCTTCTTTTCTCCAAATGTAAAACCTGCTGGCAATAAAGATCGAGACGGCTTATCTCCTTCTCTCATTTCACGTCCAAAATGTTTTAGGATAAAATCAATTGTATCGCTCGTAATGGAAACAGCATCTACAACCGTCGGAACGCCGATAGCAATCACAGGAATTCCTAGCGTTTCTTTACTTAGTTCTTTTCGTTTATTTCCTACACCAGATCCAGGATGAATTCCCGTATCTGAAATCTGTATCGTACTGTTTACTCGTTCAATAGACCTTGCAGCAAGCGCATCGATAGCGATAACAAAATCCGGCTTTGTTTTTTCAATGATACCGTAAATGACGTCACTTGTTTCAATCCCTGTAATCCCCATTACACCTGGACGAATTGCACTAACTGGGCGATACCCTTCCTCTACACTTTCAGGTTGTAATTTAAAAAGATGGCGTGTCACAAGCACATTCTCTACAACAATCGGACCAAGTGCATCTGGTGTGACATTCCAATTCCCTAGCCCTACAATTAAGCAGCTTGCTTCTTTGGTTATTCCAATTTCTCCTAATAAGTAAGAGAATTCTTTTGCAAAAATACGTTCCACTTTTTGCTGAAGTTCCGTATCTTGCTGGCGGATCCCTTGCACTTCAAGCGTTAAATAATTCCCGGCTTTTTTACCCATCGATTCAGAAGCACTTTCATCGATTATCACTTTCGTAATCGTAATCCCTTCTTCTTCACGCTCTTTTACAACAACACCTTCGATTCCCGTTTGTTTTTGTTGACGTTCTTGTAACATTTGATGCGCTTCTACTGCAAGGTCTGTCCTAACGCTATATTTACTTAAATCTAATGGTTCTTTCATCGTATCTCCTCCGCTTTTAATAGTAAATATCGTTAGATTTCCCAAAATTATATAAGGCCATTCTTTCCCTTACATGAAATTTCATTGATCTCGCTATTGCAATTCTCTTCTCCGTTTGATAGAATATCACTTGTTCTATGTAAGTATCGAGTCACTCGATCGCACCAGGGAGGTGAAAAGTATGGCAAACATTAAATCTGCTATCAAACGCGCTAAACTTAGCGAAGAGCGTCGTGCACATAACGCTTCTATCAAGTCTGACATGCGTTCAGCTGTTAAAACTGTAGAAGCTTTAGTTACTAATAACGATCTTGAAAATGCTAAAGAAGCTTTCAAAACTGCTTCTAAAAAACTTGACAAAGCAGCTCGTAAAGGTCTTATCCACCAAAACGCTGCAGCTCGTCAAAAATCTCGCTTAGCGAAACAAGTAAACGCGTAAGGCGTTTAAAAAACGATCCATTTGGATCGTTTTTTTATATACAAAAAAGTCCATGCAGCAGATGACATGAACTTTTTTATTTTATCCAGCTATAGCAACTAGAATCTCCGGCCATTTCACCCTCTCGATTGAAGCCAAAAACACTTCTCGGTGGGGGGCTCCAATGACCTGTGATTCTGAGCGAACTGCCTCCGCTTTTATTTTACCCAATATGATTTAAACGCATTAAGAAAAACTCCAAGACAAGCTTTTTATCCATTTTCCCTGTTTTCATACTATAATCAGCTTCAGCTAGCTCTAAAATAACTTTTTTCAATTCTTCAAACGAGAAAAATTTCGTTTGATTCATCGCCAACTTTACTCGGTACGGGTGAACACCAATATGCGAAGCAATTTGATTTTGTCCATATCCACGTTGCTGTAATTCCTTCACTTGGTACAGTAAACGAAATTGACTCACTAATAACGCCAATAATTTAATTGGTTCCTCTTGCTGCGTAAATAGTCCATCTAGAATTAGCATAGCCCCAGCAATATCTTTTTTTACTACCTTTTCTGTTAACGCAAACACATTTTGTTCAACCGATTTTGGTACCAGTTCCGCTACAAGCCCTGTTGTAATTTCTCCACCTATACCAACATAAAGGGTCAACTTGTCCATTTCCTTTGCTAGCATCGTTACATTGCTTCCTACAAGCTCCAATAGTAAACTAACAGCTGCTTCCTCAATATGTACATGCACTTCATCTACACGGGCCACAATCCATTTACGAACGTCCTGTACTTGCATCGTACTTGCTTCTACTACATCTGCCGTTTTCTTTAATAATTTTGTGATTTTTTTCCGCTCATCTAATTTTTCATAAGGAGCTACAAATACAACAATCGAAAATGGAGATGGTTCTGCAACATACTCCTCCAAAATCTTTAGATTTTGTTCTAGTTTTTCTTTTTGTGATGTTAAAAACAATGGGGATTTAACTAGTAGTATTTTACGTTCTCCAAAAAAAGGAAGCGTCCGTGCATCTTCTATTACATCTTCCAAATACGCTTCTTCTAAGTCATATGTTACAACATTAAACTCACGATCTTCTTCAGCTAGCGCTTCCGTTGTTATAAGCTTTATTGTTTCATTTATAAAATAAACTTCCGTTCCATATATTAAATAAAGTGGTGCAAACTGTTTCTTTTTAATCTTCTTATGTATATCACTCATGCTTTTTCCTACTCCCTAATTTGGCAATATATCTCTATACTAATGTGGTATCTTTTGTTTTACAAGTACAAAGGAACAGGTTTAAACTAACCCGTCCCTTTATCTATATAAAACGCCACGCAATAAGTCCCGGGATTCTTATTGGTGTGCGGTAACCACTTTACTGTTATTATTCGCAACTGCCGGATAAGTATAATTGTTAACTGTTAACATGCATGGAAATCAAATTTCCATCTTCTTTTCACATAAGATTTACCGCCTACTTCTACACACATATTCTCTATCTCCCCCGCTACTCACGTGCAGTAAGACTCTCATCTCAAAATTCAGCGAAAGCAAAAAAGTCAGATATGGGATCAATTGCCCGTAAAAACCCGATTGGTGGGGGGTAATCATCAGCGGAAGAGCAAACCCACTGATTAAAGTCTCCCTTTATCTTCATATGGAAATTGTAGATTTTTTTCTGACAATATCTTATACTAAAATGGAATGTTGGGGAGGGATTCTAAATGAATGAATTTGAGCAAAACGTTCAAAGTAAACGCAATGACGCTATTGATTCAGGGGTAGGTTTTATCGTCTCATTTGGTTTTTTCGCAACACTTTTCATTATTGCAACAATTATTAAATTTATTGGTTCTTAAAGGCTGCTGCTTGCGGCCTTCTTTTTTTCACTTCACCTTTTCTGTGCTTCATCATATGTTAGTTTACTTTGAAACGTTCCTCTTTCGCCTTCAAAAACATAGGAAATAGCTCCTTGCTTGTCTGTTCGCCATATTTCAATATCAAGTTCTAACAAACGCTCTAGCACTTGCCGATGCGGATGACCATATCGATTATGCTCTCCAGCTGAAATAATTGCCTTTTTAGGCTGAATCAGGTGTAAAAAAGAAGATGAGGACGACGTCTTACTACCATGATGCCCAACCTTTAAAATATCCGCTCGCAACTCTGGATACTGCTCTACAATTCGTCGCTCGCCTTTCTCTTCTAGATCTCCAGTAAACAGCCATATAAATCCACCTAGCTTTACCCATAACACAATAGACGAATCGTTATCCTCTTTCTCTCCTCCCTCTGGTGATAGTACAGTAAATATCGCTTCGTCTACTTGCCATCCATCCCCTTCTCCTACAATGTTTATCCTTATATTTTTTTCCTTTGCAATTTTTTTCAATTCTTTTTCGACCACAGCATCTTCTCGCTTCTTCCCAAATACGATTTCCCCTACAGTAATAGCGGATAACAATTCTTTAGCCGCTCCCATATGATCTGTATCTCCATGCGTTACAATCAACTTATCAATTTTCCGAATACCCTCTTTTTGCAAAAATGGAAGGAGAATATCGTGTCCAACAGAAAATTCATGTTTTTTCTTCTGCCATGCTTCTTTTTTTACAGGAATCGTTCCTCCTGTATCAATGAGATAGACCCCCTTTTCATACGGAAGACGAATCAAGATCGCATCCCCTTGTCCAACATCAATAAAAGTCACACTTCCGCTAGTACGGAAATAAGGCGAAATATAATGAAAAATACATATAAAGAGGAAAAACCCAACAGTCAGGAATAAAAACTTTTTTCTAACCACTCTTTCCCACACAATAAATATACTAACGATACTAAAACAATATAAAACTATAAGAAATAAAGGCGTTTGGCCAAAGGTAAAGCGAAGAAACGGGAGATTTTCACAGTACTGAAGAATATCATTAGAAATTGTTAAACATACTGATAACATTTGTGCGAGCCATTTCGCTACGAAAGGTACAAATAGTATACACGCAAAAATTACAATACTACACGGTAACACAACACAAGATAGAAGCGGGACATATAGAAGGTTGAGGAAAATACTATATGGAGAAAAATAACCAAAATGATATAACAAAATAGGAGTACTAGCAAGTTGTGAAATAACAGAAAGATAGATTGTATTTTGAATCAGACCATTATCATGCCGTAATAGCCTACTTGCTGACAGCAATAACGCAAAACTACCAACAAACGAAAATTGAAATCCAATATCAAAAGCCATATAAGGGTTATATAAAAGCATTAATACAGCCGTCATACTAAGCGCATCTAAACTCGAAACACGGATAGAATGCATTAGTGCTAGCAACAACATAACACCCGTTACAGAAGCCCTCATGACAGATGGAGACGCCCCTGCTAAAAACATATACAGCGGAATGCAAATAATGAGGCAGATTGTCGCCATTTCCCTCGTTACACCAATCCGTAGTAGAACAAAGTAGCCAATCGCCATTAATAATACAATATGTGATCCTGAAATGGCTAATAAGTGGATAAGACCAAACTGTTGGTATTGTTCTTCTACTTCAAATGTCATCAGTTGCCGATCTCCAAACAACAACGCATTCATAAACGCTCCGGATTGCCCAGGAAACATTTCTGCGACTATCGACATCGCATTTTGGCGTAATAAAAAGACCCACTGTGTAAACGTCAAAGATTTTTGGATACAATTTGAAATCTCTTTTGCTTCGAATAAAAAGTGAATCTTTTGCTTATGTAAGTAGTCACGATAGTCGAACCCGTGGAAATTCCGTGCTTCTGACGGCACTTTCATTTCTCCTTGAAATGTACAACTCATACCAGCATGTAATTTCTGCAACTGTTCTTTTTGTTCAACTGATTGAATTTTGTACATCAATTGCAACGTATCTCTATCATTGACCTCCATTTGAAAAGAGAGTCGATCACCATTTATAAGGGGTGTAGTTTGAATCACACCTTCTGTTATTTCAAAGTCTAACCCTTTTGAATGCTGATTTTTCCATTCAACATATGAGGTATAAAGGAAGCTACCGGAACATGCCAGTATGCAAAAAAAGAGGATTCGACGTGAAGTACGATATATACAAAATAGAATATAACAACAAAATAAACCAATATACAACAATTTAAAGGAGGAACAGGCAATCGCAATCCCAATAACAAACGAGATTGCAATATAGCCCCATTGTCCACGCAACTTATACTCACCCCTTATAGCGGATGTTCAAAAAATCCAGGAAAGATATCTTTCACATTTCTTCGTCTACTTCGCCAATCCGGCACTCATGTAGTTCCATCTACACTCCGCACTCTCCTGACTTCCGCGTCTCGAACTGCCAGACTCTCTTTATCCTCCTTTTGAACACGCACTTATAGTATCTCTTTTGCTCTAGCGAATACTTGTTGTAATTCATTCATTGTTAACTCATCTTTTTCTAAAGATGAAAACAGTTCTTTTAATTGCAAATGACGTTCTTGTTGCTCTAACGTTGTAATATCATATTCTAACGGAACATGTTTCACAGTGACATTTGCTTGTTCGAATAGTTCCACAGCATACGGGTGATTTTTATAGTCTTGTGCGTAATAAACAGCTGTAATACCACTTTGAATAATGGCTTTACAACATTGTAAACAAGGAAAGTGTGTAACATAAATTTCCGCACCTTCTGTTTTCGCACCAAATTTTGCACATTGCAACAGTGCATTCATTTCAGCATGAATTGTACGAACACAATGATTATCAATGATATAACACCCATCATCTATACAATGCACACCACCTGTGATTGAACCGTTATATCCACCCGCAATAATTCGCTTATCGCGGACAATTGTCGCTCCTACTGCAAGCCTTGTACACGTACTACGTAGCGATAATAAGTGACTTTGCGTCATAAAATATTGATCCCAAGAAATTCGTTCCATATCTTTTCACCTACTTTTTCATCTACTTGTAGTGTAGCGAAAGAAGAAAAAGTTCGTCAATCCTTTATGGAATAATTATTTTATCTTTTATTTTTTCAAGCGATTTCTCTCCAATGCCATCTACCTCCAATAAATCTTCCATTTTTTGAAACGGCCCATGTCCTTCTCGATATTTCAAAATATTTTCTGCTTTCCGAGGCCCAATTCCCGTTATTTTTTCGAGCTGCTCTTTTGAAGCAACATTAATTTGAATTTTCTCCTCCTGCCGCCCTGAAGGTAGATTGGCTCCTTGAACTTGCTCTCCTTTTCTCGGGACATAGAGTAACATTTGATCTTGCATAAGCTGCGCTAAGTTCACTTTTCCCATATCCGCTTCAGGTAAAAAACCACCCGCTTTTTCAATCCCGTCTTTCACGCGTGCACCCGCTCCTACCTCATATACACCTTCGCGATACACAGCACCTTTTATATCAATCATAATTGTTTTTTTCTGTCCATTTGATTCTGCTACTTTCAATTTACCTTTTCTCTCTTCGCTCTTCACATTTGTATCAAGTTTCACGGTCGGTTGCACAGCTTGTTGCTTCGTCTGCCACATAAACAGTATAAATACGACGCCAATAGCCCCTAATAAAGCAAGCCACTTCTTTTGAAAATTCCGCATAATTTTAATACCTCCAATTCATAAATTCACAACATGGTTCATATTGTTTAGGAGAAAGATGTTACGAAGGAGGGATGAAACATTGAACATAGGAATTATAGGGACAGGAAACATGGGGAATATACTAATCGATGCATTTTTAGAAACCCGTGCTGTCAAACCTTCGTGCCTTACTATTATTAATCGTACGCCTGCCAAAGCATATCATATAAAAGAGAAGTATCCTTCTGTTCATATAGCAAAGACAGTGCAAGAGGTAATTGAACGTTCAGAGCTTATTTTTATTTGCGTTAAACCTTTAGACATCTATCCAATTTTAAAAAAACACACTGCCCACTTTACTGATGAAAAATGTTTAATTTCTATTACAAGCCCCATATCAGCAGCTCAATTAGAACAGGTTGTATCTTGTCACGTCGCACGTATTATTCCGAGCATTACAAACCGCGCATTCTCTGGCGCCTCACTATTCACATTCGGGAAAAACTGTTCGAAAGAATGGGAACAAAAGTTACTTCGTTTGTTTAAAAATATTTCTACACCTATTGTGATCGGAGAAGATATTACACGAGTTTCATCTGACATTGCAAGCTGCGGACCCGCATTCTTCAGCTACTTACTACAATGTTTCATTGATGCTGCTGTGGATAAAACAAATATTACTCATGAAGAAGCAACTACTTTAGCAAGTGAAATGATTATTGGGATGGGGAAATTACTAGAAAAAGAAATTTTCACATTACCAACTCTACAAGAGAAAGTATGTGTAAAAGGCGGTGTTACAGGAGAGGGTATTCGTATTTTAGAGGATCACGTCGGAGATATGTTCCATAAATTATTCGAGCGGACACATGAAAAATACGATGAAGATTTAGAAGGCGTTGAACAACAATTTAATAAGCACACGTAAATAATACGCCACAATGATACAGAATCCTCTTAAAAACCCTTCTCTTTTTCTCATCCTATTTTTTATCAAACCCTTATTTTTAGATTTTATAGGTATTACTTTTCTACTTTTCTATAAATAAAATACTGTATTCTAAACAAAAAAAAGCAACCTAATCGGTTGCTTTTTTTATCCATTCTTTTTCGCCATAAAAAAGATACGTTCCGTTTGTTCAGTTACTTCCATTCGTTCAAAATCACCCGTTACACGAAGTACTGTAAATCCAGCTTCTTCAAGCCATTTTGTTAACAATTCAACTGAATAGGCACGTTGCATATGACTTTCATCAAAGCGATGATATACACCTTCCTCTGGATCCTGTACAAAGAATGACAAGTCATGTTCTACACTATCTGATTCTTCGCCAGGGAAGCAGTTCCAAATGAGAGCTATCTCTTCCCCATTGACTGTGTACGTTTCATTTTGAAAGACATGATAAATTTTATATAAAGAGTGTACATCAAATAAGAACAGACCATCTTGACACAAATGGTGAAATACTCGTCTGAATGTTTCTTGTATCCCCTCTTCTTGCAATACATAATTTAATGAATCACAAAAGATTGTCACACAATCAAATTCACCAGGAACATCCAGTTCTCTCATATCCTGTTGATAAAAAGGAATAAAATACCCTTCTCCCCCTAGCTTTTGCTGGGCAACTGTTAGCATTTCTTCTGAAAGATCGACACCAATCATGTCATAACCTTTTCGCACAAGCGGAAGTGTTACATTCCCAGTCCCGCACGCTACATCAAGAATCTTCGCCTCTTTCATGCCTGCCTGCTGTAAGCTTTCCTCTGTGAATTCTACCCATTTATCATATGGGACATCATTCATGAGTTCATCATACAACAATGCAAATTGCTCATATCTCATTAGCTTAACTCTTCTGTAATATCTTCACGTGGCACATCGCCCCATAGACGCTCTAAATTATAATGATCACGCTCATCTTTATGGAATACATGCGCAACTACATCACCAAGGTCCACTAGAACCCAACGCGCTTCATCGAAGCCTTCCATACGTTGTACGTCGATTTGGAATTCATGTGCCTTCGCTTTAATTTCACGTGCAATTGCTTGTACTTGCTTATCAGAATTCCCGTGACAAATAATAAAATAATCTGCAATTGGTGAAATTCCTTGCATGTTTAGTACAACCATATCTTCTGCTCTTTTATCATCAGCTGCTTTTGCTGCTATTACTAATAACTCTTTATCTTTCATTCAGTAATTTCCTCCTTCAGTACCGCATTGTATGTTTGAAATGTTAACGGATAGATCGTTTGATCCTTTTCCATTAAAAATTGAATCGTACGTTTTAATGCAAATAATAAAGCTTTATTTATATCTTCCTGTGCTAATTTCCGTGCTTCTTCCACACCTGGAAATTTGCGTCCAGGTTCAATATAATCTGCCACATAAATAACTTTATCAAGCATTGTCATCTCTTCATGACCGCTTGTATGATATGTAATAGCTTGCAGAATTTCAGAGTCCGTAATGCCGACTTCTTTTTCTACTAAGTATGCCCCAACTGGTGCATGCCATAACTCTTTGTTGTAGTGAAGTAAATCTTTTGGCAACTCTTCCTGCTTAATAATGTCTTCCATCTCTTGAATCGGTCTACATTTTGCATAATCATGAAATATAGCAGCCATTTCTGCTTTCTTCTCATCCACGCCATATAGCTTAGCAAGTTCAATTGCCGTTTCCATTACACCAATTGTATGTATATAACGTTTTTCATGCATTTGTTGTTTTACAATCTCAAGTGCTTTCTCACGATTCATACAACCCATTCCTCTCGATATATACCTGTACTTGTTCTGGAAGCAAATATTTGCACGTTTTCTTCTCTTTATATCTCTCACGTAACAAGGAAGACGAAACAGCAAATTCCGGAATTTCTACTGTGACGATTTCATAAGGTGTATTTAATGTATACCCCGGTCTTGCAACCCCAACAAAAGTTACAAGTTGAAGTAATTTCTCGATGTTATACCATTTTGGTAAATACTCCACCATATCTCCGCCAATAATAAAATGAAACTGCGCATCCGGATGCTTCTTAGTTAATTGTAACATAGTGTCATATGTATAGGATGGACCTTCTCTTCTTAACTCTTCTAAACAAACCGAGAAATACTCCTCTTGCTCAATTGCTAACTCTAGCATGTTCAATCGATTTTCTACACTTGTAATACTACGATCTTGTTTATGAGGTGGAATTTGATTCGGCAAAAACCATATTTCATCAAGCGCGAGTGCATCATATACCTCATTTGCAATCAGCAAATGTCCATAATGAGGCGGATCAAACGTGCCGCCAATGATTCCGATTTTTTTCAAATGAAACGCCCCCTTTAATTCACAAGCAGTAATCTTTCCGAAACAGCATGCGGAGAGATTACTGCTTGTAAAAGCTCAATTGGTCTAAACCCTATTATCCCGAACATAGCAAGCATATGCTATGGAAACGACATATACACATCCTGAGCACAGTAAACTTGCTATTATGGAAGTTTGATTTGTTTATTTTCTCTTGATTCTTTATATAAAACAATTGTGCTTCCAATTACTTGGACAATTTCAGCTCTCGCACCTTTAGCCAATTCTTCTGCAACTTCACGACGATCAAATTCACAGTTTTGTAGTACGCTCACTTTGAATAACTCACGAGCTTCTAACGCCTCTGCAATTTGTTTTACCATATTTTCATTTACGCCACCTTTTCCAACTTGAAAAATCGGTGTTAAGTGATGTGCTTTTGCACGTAAAAATCTTTTTTGTTTTCCTGTTAACATATAGTTAGCCTCCAAGCTTTCTCATTACTAATTGTTTCATTTTTTCGATATTCGGCATACGTCCTGTCCACAATTCAAATGCAAGTGCTCCTTGATAAACAAACATATCTATTCCATTCTGTACGATCGCTCCTTTAGCTTTCGCATCTTGCAGAAGCTTTGTCTCAAATGGATTATAAATAATATCCGAGACAATCGTCCCTTGTTTCAAAGATCGAATTTGCAACGGTGTATTTTGGATATGCGGATGCATTCCTATCGTTGTTGTATGAATGATAATATCATAATTCCCTTGTTCTTCAGTTGCTTGCTCTAATGAAAGAGCTTGCGATGTAATCTTTGCTTGGCATCCAGAGAGAAGATGATTTGCCTTTTCCACTGTTCGATTGGCAATATCAATTTCCTTTACACCTGCGTCTGCAAGCGAAAAATAGATAGCACGGCACGCTCCACCTGCACCGAGTAATAAAATACGCTTTTGATAAAGCGGCTCTTTACTAATCGATTGTAATGAACGAACATAACCAATTCCATCTGTATTATAACCAATTAGTTTTCCATCTCTATGAACTACCGTATTCACAGCACCAATTTGCTTTGCTAACGGATCAATTTCATCCAAGTATTTCATAATTGAAACTTTATGTGGAGTCGTGACATTAAATCCTGAAACTCCTAACGCCTTTAACCCTTTCACTGCTTCCCCTAATGTTTCTTCTTCTACAAGAAACGCATGATAATGAGCATCTATATTCAAGTGTTCAAATGCATCGTTATGCATGAGCGGTGACAATGAATGTCCAATTGGATTCCCGATTACACCATATAATTGTTTCATAAATCCCTCTCCATATTAAATTAAAGATTTACGTAATGAAACACTAACTCCTTTTGGTACATGAGCAACGATTTTTGCACCTGGCTCATTTACAGTCACCCATCCTAATCCAGAGAATACAACATCTGTTTTGGGCTCACGAATATTAAATTCATATTTCACAAGCCCAGGCATATTTTCTAGTTCTTCTGGAGTTGGTGGATTTAATAACTCCCCAGCATGTTTTTCATACAATTCATCTGCTTTTTCAAGTTTTGTACGATGAATTGGTAGACGATTTGATAAATGACAAGTGAACGCACGACGACCACCACTAATATAATCAAAACGTGCTAATCCCCCGAAGAATAATGTTTGTTCTTCGTTTAATTGGAATACCATTGGCTTAATTTCCTTCGTTGGTGTAATAAGCTTTAAGCTTTGCTTTCCAACGTAATGTGCCATTTGGTGGTGATTAATAATACCTGGTGTATCATATAAAGAAGATGTTTCATCTAATGGAATGTCAATTAAATCAAGTGTTGTTCCTGGAAAATGAGACGTTGTAATCACATTCTCAGTTTCTTCACTAAATTCTTTAATCATGCGATTAATAAATGTAGATTTCCCAACATTTGTACACCCTACAACGTATACATCCTTACCACCGCGGTACTGTTCAATCGCCTCAGCAAGCTCGCGAATACCTTGTCCTTTTGCTGCACTAATTAAAAAGACATCTTCTGGTTTTAAGCCCAGTTGCTTTGCACTATAACGCATCCAATGTTTTACTTTATCATGCTTTACTGACTTTGGAATTAAATCCGATTTGTTTCCAACAAGCAATACTTTGTTGTTCCCTACAAAACGATGTAAGCCTGGTAACCAACTACCATTGAAGTCAAAAATATCTACAATTTTGACAACAAGCGCGTCTGATTGTCCAATTCCATTTAAAATGCGCAAGAAATCATCATCTGTTAAAGACACATCTTGAATTTCATTATAGTTCTTTAAACGGAAACAACGTTGACAAATCACCTGTTCTTTTTCTAAAGATGAAGTTGGTGCATATCCAACCCCATTTTTATTTTCTGTTTGAATTTCTACACCGCAACCAATACATTTAATTGTTTCAGTCAAACTTTATTCCTCCCAGTTAATTAAACCTTTTTTCTTCATATTGCTCATAATTCTTCGTTCAATTTTTCGATTAAAGCGCGTTACTAGTCCATCTGTTTGTGCCACTGGCACGACTAAAATTGTATATAAACCAACGCGATTCCCGCCTAATACATCCGTTAACAATTGGTCCCCAATAACAACTACTTCATCCGCTTTTAAATTCATTTCTTGTATCGCACGTTTAAAAGCACGAACAAATGGTTTACGTGCGCTATGGATAAAAGGAATGCCAAGTGGATCTGCAAAATCCTTTACACGTTGCTCATTATTATTTGAAACGACCGTTACTTGAATGCCTTGCTCTTTCATTTTTAAAAACCATTGCTCAAGCTTAGGCGTTGCATTCGGGCGATCCCATTCAATTAAAGTATTATCTAAATCAGTAATAATACCTTTGATCCCGCGTTTTTTTAAATCTTCCGGTTGAACATGATATACGTTTTTTACGTATTCATTAGGTAAAAATAATTTCAATTTCTTTCACCTCTTTGAGGAGTTTTCTTAAAATTTTTCGACAACATTTTTCGATAGCGAGCTTGTGGATAACATTGTACACATTTTCCACATCGATATTTCAGTTAATTCAAAATTTATCAACAACTCATACACACCTTATCCACGGTGATATGTGGATAACCAGTTGTTTGTGACTATCATATTTTTTTGATACAGTAGATGCAACAAAGAACCTATCCTTATTATCGGAGGTGACTCACCTTGAAAACGAAACATATGGAACAGTTATCTACTGAGTTACTCACTGAGTCTTATTATAAAGCAAAAGAACTAAAATTAAATCCTGACTTCATTTTACTTATAAAACAAGAAATCATCCGGCGATCATTAGAGGACAAGCTTGTCAAATCGTCTTGAGTACATATAGATTACTGCTTCGCCTGTAAAAAGAGCCATCCTCAAGATGGCTCTTTTATAAAATGAAACTTCCATCCGTGGGAACTTTTCACTCATCACATAAGTCCATCTAACTTCTTGGTGTCCTCACAAGTTTGTGATAAAACTTTTACTGCCCGTTACCATTAGATAAGCGCGTTGCGATTTTTTCACCAACGTGAAGTTCTTGGCCACTCGTTAATGTTGAAACAACTTCAACCATTCCTTTTTCAAACAGTAACACGACTGTTGAACCAAATGTAAAGTATGCCATCTCTTCACCTTTTTGAACAGTATTTCTTTCATGAAGAAGCTCAATACTATTTACAAACATAGCTCCTACTTTTACAAGCGCCATATGTTGTCCTTCACTATCGACCTCTGTGACAGAACGATAGTTCTTTGACAATGGTTCTTTTCCATATTTCATTCCTGCTGCGTTTACTGGATATGATTTTCTTCCAAGTACAACTCTCTCTGTCACAGCACCTGAGAGCGGGCTATGAATGCGATGATAATGACTTGGACTTAAATAAATAACCATATATGTACCGCCGGCATAGCGTCTTGCTCGCTCTTCATTACCTAGCATATCCACAAGCGAATACCGCTTGCCTTTAATATCAAATGTTTTCGTTTCTTCAATAGGGCCATGATCAGCAGATACCCCATCAACAGGACTAACAATACTTGATGCCGCTGCATCTATTTCTCGTTTTCCTTCTTTCAACTTACGTGTAAATAATTCATGCAGCGTCTGGTATTCCTTTAAGTCCTTCTCCATCTCATCCTGATTCAATTGAAATGCTTTTGCATAAGATGAAATAATAATGGAACTTAAGCGAGACTGTGCAAATTTACGTAATATATAAGAAGTAAAACGCCCGTTTGTAAGTTCGATCATGAGTCGATATAATGTACGTCGCAAACCGCGAAACCTCCTAATAAGTCTTAATGTAACAATTAAGTTTAGCTTTCCCTTCTTTTCTTTCTATATCAGAAAGTGGTTTTTATATTCACTTATCATACATCGAGCCAGTCATATAAAAAGAAAAAACAAATACTATTTCATTCTTAAATTCGTTAGCACCTTCTAATATTACAGATAGAACCCGTCATTTTCAACAGTGAACGTATATTTCTTCTTAGAGTTTCTTGTTTTATTCCCTTTTCATCAAAAGAAAAAACGGCTGCACTCGAGCTGCAACCGTACCACACACCTTTACGCTTTTCCCTTCTTTTCCTTCTCCGCACGAACAAATTCATGAAACATTTTCATCAGCGCTCGCTTCTCAATCCGGGACACGTAACTTCTTGAAATGCCTAGCGCTTTCGCAATTTCCCGCTGCGTTTTTTCTTTATCAAGACCAAGTCCAAACCTTTTTACAATCACTTCTTTCTCTCGTTCATCTAAAATATCGATATATTCCTTAATTTTTTCTAATTCCATGCTAAGCTGGATCATATCAATTACATCTTCGGATTCGGATTTTAAAATATCGATAAGTGATATTTCATTTCCTTCCTTGTCCTGTCCAATCGGGTCATGAAGTGAAACATCTTTCTTTGTTTTCTTCAGTACACGCAAATGCATTAAAATTTCATTTTCAATACAACGAGCTGCATATGTCGCCAGCTTCGTTCCTTTCCCCGCTGAATAACTCTCAATTGCCTTAATGAGCCCAATCGTTCCGATAGAAATTAAATCTTCCGAATCCTCACCTGTGTTTTCAAATTTCTTAACAATATGAGCCACAAGCCGTAAATTATGTTCAATTAAAAGATTTCTCGCATGAGCATCACCTTGCTCCATCAGCTCTAAGTACTTCTTTTCATCGTCTGATGACAATGGCTGTGGGAACGCATTGTTTTTAACATAAGAAACAAATACAAACACTTCGCGAATCATGTATCCAATTGCGGCGAATAGACTCAAACCCTTCACCTCCGCCAAAATAGTGGTCTTTACTATATGTATGTGGGCGGGGGATTGTTTGTGTCTGTACCTACTTAAGAATAGAAATGCATAAAAAAACAGCAAGATTTCTCTAGCTGTTTTACTTCGTTTCACGATGCAATGTTACTCGCTTTAATCGTGGACAATATTTTTTCAGTTCAATACGCTCCGGATTATTTCGCTTATTCTTCTTCGTAATATAATTACGATCACCGCATTCTGTACAAGCTAATGTAATGTTTACACGCATATGTAGACCTCCTTTTCTCCAAAGATCGCAACTAAAACGTAATGATTATGATTTATAAAATAAATGCTATTATTCTTTTTGTCAATTCACCCTTTTAACAATCATTCTAAAAAGACAAAAAACTGAAACAATTAGTTCATACGAAATTCACATCAATCCATTACTATTAGAATTGTACATAATCAATTTATTAACAATCCAATTTATTGATATATGAAAGCTAATTAGAAAGGAGTTAAAAACAAATGAAAGCAAAATACCGTTTTATGATCTCATCATTTGCAGCATGCGCTTATATGATTTGGTATTTAGTATAATAAGCAACCTTATTTGCAAATATGAAAAGGTGTGTATATAAATGAAATATAATCAATCAACTGTTAACTATTGGAAAGCATTTGTATTACCTTATACATTCGCTTTAGAAGAGTTAAAAACAAAATTCGAAATTATGAACCGGGAAGCTCAATTCTTAGAGGACTACAACCCGTTTGAACATATAAAAACAAGATTGAAACAGCCTGAAAGCATCGTAAAAAAACTCGAACGCAAAAATTTAGCACCAACGATTGCAAATGCGCAAACACATTTGCAAGATATTATCGGCATCCGGATTACATGTTGCTTTGTGGAAGATATTTATCACTTAAAACAAGTCATTGAAAATCGTGAAGACATGGAAATTGTAGAAGTAAAAGATTACATTGCTAATCCAAAGCAAAACGGCTATAAAAGTTTGCATATGATTATTAAGTATCCACTAGCGCTAAATTCTGGTACAAAAGAAGTTTTTGCAGAAATTCAATTACGTACACTCGCTATGGACTTCTGGGCAAGTTTAGAGCATAAACTCTACTATAAATATGAGGGGAATATCCCCGATTATTTAAAAGATGAACTCCACGATGCTGCCATGAAAGCTGAAGAGCTTGATAATAAAATGGCAACCATCCGCCAAGATATTGATGAGATTGAAGCATGTTCAAATCAAATTTTACTACCATTATAAAAAGGTTCTCCTAATAAGAGAACCTTTTTATTTCTTTTCTACCGTCCGGACTTCTTCAATTTTCCAATGCTCATCTTCTTTTCCTAGCGCATACCGGATCTTTTTCTGAAGAGAGCTTCCACCATCTATTTCTTTTTCTTCTGTTTCAACAATGACAAAATTGCCTTTTGAACTTTTCACTTGAACACGATTCAACTCAATTCTCTTATTTTCTCGTTGAAACGCCGCTTCTTTTTGTGTTCGTAAGTCTTCGGCGCCAACAATTTTTCCCGAAAACAAAGCCATATGTTGATCGAAATTTTTTTCGTTTGTCGTCTGCACAAACGTCTCTATTACATTCCGAATTTCTTTCTCTTCTTCTGGTGTTACATGTACCTTCGTTTCTTGTTTTACCGTTACCTCTTTTTTTTCTATATCTTTTTGCTTCGTTTCTTGCTGAAATTGACAACCCATTAATAATAACCCAGCTAGAGCAGAAGCCCCTATTTTCTTAACAAAGTTTTGCATCCTTTATTCCTCCAAAAAAGAAAAAACGAGGCGAAATACCTCGCTTTCCTTCACAATTAGCGTCTGCCTTTATTAGGGTCACCGCCACCAACAATATCGAAGACACGTTTTGCTAAATTTGTATTTTCTTGAACGCCAGAGAATAGATATTTACCTGGTCCAAATGCATATACGTTCACATCTTCACCCGTATGTCCACCTGTTGTCCAGCCTGTAAATGAACGTTTATTGAAGATTTCTTCAATCGCATTATCAATTTTCGTTACATCTTTTGATGGAGCAATGTCATTCACGGATTTAATTTCTTCTGTTGTTAATTGTAAATCAATGTATTTTTTCAACGTTTCTTCTACATTTGCACCTTTTGCAATTTCATTTGCCATAAAGTCTGGTGTACGTTTCGCAGCTTTAATTGCATTTGCATTAAAGTTATATTCACCGTTTACACCAAGAGAGAATCCACCAGTAGAATGGTCAGCTGTTGCAATCACTAATGTATGTTTATCTTTTTTCGCAAATTCAATTGCTGCTTTAAATGCTTTCTCAAAGTCTTCCATTTCACTCATCGCACCAACTACATCATTATCATGGCCAGCCCAGTCAATTTGACTACCTTCTACCATTAAGAAGAAACCTTTATCGTTTTTATTTAAACGATTGATTGCTGCATTTGTCATTTCTTCTAACGAAGGTGTTTTTTCATTACGATCGATCATTTTATCTAAGCCACCTGGTGCAAATAAACCAAGAATTTGATCACTTTTATCATTTAATAATTGCTCACGATCTGTTACATAGCTATAACCAGACTTCTTAAATTCTTCTGTAAGATTCCGATCTTTTCTTACAAAGTTATTCACGCCACCACCAAGAAGAACATCTACTTTATGTTTCCCATTAATTTTCTCATCAAAGTAATCATTTGCAATTGCATCCATATTTTTACGGCTTATATCATGCGCTCCAAAAGCAGCTGGCGTTGCATGTGTAATTTCAGAAGTTGCAACTAAACCTGTTGATTTCCCTTGCTCTTTTGCTTGTTCAAGTACTGTTTTCACTTCTGCTTGATCATTATCAACCGCGATTGCTGCATTGTATGTTTTCACACCTGCTGACATCGCTGTTGCCGCTGATGCAGAATCTGTAATATTTTGATGCTCATCTTCTGGATATGTCTTTTGTGTTCCTACAAGATGATTATCAAATTCTGTCGATTCCATTTCAAACGTCTTTGGATTGTCTTTCATATAACGATGAGCAGTCATATACGAAGGTCCCATGCCATCCCCAATTAAAACAATTACATTCTTAATTTTTGGATCACTTGCTTTTCCATCCGCTTTAATTACATCTGAACGTGTTACGCCCCACGTTACTACGGAAGTAAGTGCTAACGATGTGACAACTGCAAATGGCCATGCTTTCTTCATAAACTTTTTCACTTTTTTTGTCCCCCTAATACGTTATTAAGTTCCCTATACCCAATTTAAAGGAAGACTATTAAGGAAAAGTTAGTTATATGTAAATATTTTGTTAAGTAATGTAAATTTTAGTTATAATTTGTATATCTTTGTCTTATATCATTAAGCTTTATCACCTTTACAAAATGAAAAGAAACTAGTATAGATTTTTCAAAATTAAAAATTACTGCTTTACATTCTCTCTGTTTATGACTATGTATTCATTTTTTTCATGGTAAAATATTTCTACTAGATTAGAAATGTGGTGATTCAATATGCAAATACAAAAACTAAATAATTCTAGTATTTCACAGCTCATTTCTCTTTGCGAGGCTGTTGGATGGTTACAGCCTCAATTATTTATGCGAAATCAATTTGAAATGTACCTGTCAATCGGAAGTCTATTTGGCTATACACAGAACGAAAAACTGATTGCTACTGGTGGGGTATTCCCTTCCAAATCTGGATTTTCTTCTATCGGTATGTTAATGGTTCACCCCAACTTTCAAAAACAAGGACTTGGCCATTCTTTACTCGATTTTTGTGTGCAACAAGCGCCTACTTCTCTCCCAGTTATACTCATCGCAACAGATGCTGGTGTGCCCTTGTACCAAAAATACGGCTTTACGACAATTACAACAATCCATCGCTTTGAAAAATTTGTTACAAATACATCTACGAATCTCTCTCATTTAAAGCAAATTATACAAGATGATCTTAGTTCTCTCAGTAAGCTTGATAAAACCGCAACAGGTACGCATCGTCCAAACCATTATTCAATATTACTAGCTAGAGCAGCACTCACATTTAAAATTGAAAGAAACCACAGGATAGAGTCTTTTTCATTATGTATCCAAAAAGGGGATGTACTGTGCATTACCCCTCTTATCGCAAAAAATGAGGGAGATGCAATCCAATTATTACAATCCATTTGCAAAGGTTGGAATGGAACTGTACGTATAGATGTTCCACACTCACAATGTACATTTCGAGCACACTTGGAATCGAAAGGATTTCAAGAAACACTGCTTTCACCCCTTATGATAAAAAATGGAAGTCACCTGTCTGGAAATCGTGACCATTTATTTGCTATGATGGATGCAGCGTTATGTTAGAAAGGGGTCAAATGCTTGAAACGAATGAAATCTTATATAGTAAGCTGTCTTACTCTTACATTGCTAGTGGGTTGTAATGCGGCAGAAAAACCCGTAGAAACAGTAAAACAGGTAAAAAATACAATTGAAACAAAGTTAACAACAG
This sequence comes from Bacillus pseudomycoides DSM 12442, assembly GCF_000161455.1. Taxonomy (GTDB): domain Bacteria; phylum Bacillota; class Bacilli; order Bacillales; family Bacillaceae_G; genus Bacillus_A; species Bacillus_A pseudomycoides. Next base: position 3,575,384 of record NZ_CM000745.1, on the reverse strand, counting down.
ATGAAAAAATGGTCGACATAGATGGACAAACTATTTACTTTAAACAAATTGGGAAAAAGAAACCACCATTACTTATGCTTCATGGATTTGGTGGATCATCCAACGGATTTAGCGATATTTATGCAGACTTAGCAAAAGATCATACGATTATCTCCGTTGATGTTTTAGGATTTGGCCATTCTTCCAAGCCGATGGATTTTCCATATTCTTTCCCTAACCATGCCAATCTTTATTATAAGTTAATGAAAAAATTAGGATATGATACATTTGCAGTGCTTGGTCATTCTATGGGTGGAGAAATTTCTCTTAATTTAACATACTTATATCCAAATGCAGTTACCCATCTCATTTTAACGGACGCTACAGGAGCTGTATCATTAACGAACAGAAATGCTTCACCTAAGCCACAGTTATCAACTGATTTAAATACTGTTTCTTCAATTACAAATTATGATGAAAGTAAAGTGAAATTTAAACGTGATGATACAGAACATTATAACCAAATGAAAATGTGGCCTAGACGCCTTAAGATTAATGCTAGTGAAATCAAGCTTCCGACTTTAATTATTTGGGGCAGAAATGATAGTAGTGTATCATGGAAAGAAGGCGAATCTTATCATCAGTTTTTAAAAAACAGCGCCTTTCATATTATTGAAAAAGGTTATCATGCCCCATTCCGCCAAGAACCGAAAGAATTTATGGGCTATGTAAAAGAATTCTTTGAAAAGAATCCAACCGAAACGACAAAGTAATAAAAACGGGTATCTCACCTTTGAGATACCCGTTTCATATATTAAGCAGCTTGCCTCTGTCTTTTTTGCGTTTTTGAACCTAGTAATTTAGGTCCAATCCAACCATCAATTCCAAGTTTTCCAGCATTCATGCCAGCAACTAAAACAAACATAGATAAAATAACCATTTGTGGATTCACACCTAGAGACCCACTAAACATATAGGAAAAGTTCATTACAAGACCAAAAAAGACAGCTGTTTTCGTTAAACAACCTACAATTAAACCTATTCCAACTAGAATTTCTCCCCATGTTACAAGCGTGTTAAATAGATCAACATTCGGAATTGCAAAGTCTTGTAAGAATGCTGCCCACCAAGATTGAACGGCTGGTTGTGCTCCTTTTGACTTTTCAATAGCCCCCTGCAAATAACCTGTCGCATCAAATCCCTTTCCTTGTAACTTTCCGATTCCAGCCATCAACCATGTGTATCCCAGATAAACACGGATAATCGCTAACACAAAAGAAACTGCTTTGTTTTCTCTTAAAAATTGAATAACCATATCTTCCTCCTAAAGATGTAATTAAGTTAGTTGCAGGTAATATCTTAACATTAGTTACTTATTTTTTAAATGTTAATTATGAATAAATTGTGACAATTATATAGAATGTTAAAAACTAACATTTATATAGTTGCTTTTATTTCCTTGCAAAAAACTTGAAAATATCATACCATAATTGATAATGATTTTCATTATTTTTCGCAAAAAAATTATGCGGTAAATGTGAAACGTGCTTATCCTATATTCGGATAAGCACGTTTCATTCTCTATATAATTCAAATGTAAGAGTCCCGTTATCTAATGATTTTGCATCCTGAAATGCATCATCTATTGTTTTTTGATGATTAATAAGCCCGTAAAATAAACGCATTGTAAACATAAGTGCTGCATTTCCATCCACATAATCTGTTGAGCCTATATAAGCTTTTACACCACTATTTAAAAATGCTGTCGCAAGTTTTGGATCTCCTAAAGTACACCCGCTATTGATAATATACTTGTTATGCAATTTTGCATATTGTTTAATTTCAGTTACACCAAAGTTTCCTCTCAGCTCATCTTTCTCATACACATCTTCCCCTAATTCTTCCATTACAAATTCCCCTTCTTCACCATGAAAGCAAAAGATAATATAATCTATATCTTCATACAAACTTTTCCCTGAAAGAACATCCATCAAATCCCGCGGTCGACCAATCCAATATGTAATAACTCTTGCTCCAAAATACTCAAGCGTCGCTCGAAGCGATTGTGCTTCTAAATCTGAATTATCGCCAACTACTAACGCAATATTCAAATAAAAAACCTCCATTCATAAGTTTATTTCATACACACCTGTTTCTTCTAAAAAATCCTCTCTGGTTAGAACTAAATTTTGTAAATACTGCCTATATGCTGTAATCGTTCCATCGTGTGAAACGATACAAATTCTTTCTGTATGTAATGTATAACACCAATCGATGAATTCATCTGCTATATTCTGAAATTCCTTCTCTGAAATCGTATTTATCCCCTGATTCCATAACATATCGTTTGTATTTTCTCTTAAAGAAAAACTAGGAAATAACTCTTGAATTACCTTTGTATCTAACAACCTGTCACACGGTAATGTTCTCGCTCCTTCACGATAAGAGAAAATACGTGGAGAAATATAAGGATGTGTTATTTTGCGGCAAACTACTTGTGAGCTCCATATCGCAGCAGTTTGTAATGTTCGAAGCGTAGGACTCGCTATTAATACATCGATTTCTTGTAGTGGTAAACTACTTTGAAGTAACAATGCTTGTTTTTCGCCTTCTTTTGTCAAAGCTGAATTCTCTAATTGCAAGCTCATAGGTAAATCTTTTGTATGTGTTCCCTCGCCATGCCTTATGAAAATAAGTTTCATAGTTTTAGTCCTTTCTATGAAAATAAATATATCTTTCTATCTTTTCTCCTTTCTCTTCTATATTCCTTTTGCATTATTTTTAATCACAATTATAAATGATGCTGTAAAAATATCCGACACCCATATTAGCAATTATTACAATAAAATATGTAAACCATTTTTATCCCGCATTAACGGGCAGTAAGACCTCCACCTCAAAATTCAGTGAAAGCAAATAAGTTAGGTGGGGATCAACTGCCCGTAAAAGCCCGATTGGTGAGGGCTAATAATCATCAGTGGGGGATGAAGAAAACCCCCACTGATTAAAGTTTCACTTTATAATTCTTATATATTTAGGGAGGAATTCACAAATGTTTGAAAGCTGAAAAATCTATACAGAGTTATACATTTTTTAATCCGAATACCAATTCATGATTCTCCTCTCAAATGGTTATAGTAACAGAGATAAAACGAAATTCTGAGGAGGATATATCAATGAGTAACTCAAATGATTTTTTAGACACAATACACGAAAAACAAGCGAAAGACGAGCAAAATAGAAAACGCCAAGGGAATGGAAATCCTGGGAAAAAGAAGCCGAATAAAACGCACAAATAACTATAAAAAAGCTGCCTAAAAAATATTCTAGGCAGCCTTTTTTAACCTTCTTTTACAGAAATAACTTCCTCCCAATTCCATTTTTCATAATACCACTGGGGGACATCAATATTTTCAATCCATTTCTTCGCTTTCGATCCCTCTCCATTCGCCAACCACATATCTGCCTTTTTACGGTCAGAGCGCATCCATGTCAGCTGATTTTCACTTTTTATATAAAGTGGATTGTAATCTCCATATTTTTTTGAAGGAGTTGTAATTTGACGCTGTCGATTTGATTGAATATTTACTTGGTATAAAGAAGGCAATGATCTTTTTTCTTCTTCGTTCGACCATTCCATTTCCTTCGCTCTTGAAAGAGTAATAAGTTCATTATCCTGCCATGTAAAATCCCAATCAACATATCCTTTTGGAGTGAATTTTTCTTGCTGGAGAGCGGGTAATTCCTTTATTTTTAAATGTTTATTCTCTAACGCAAATCTTCCACTTCCTTCAATATAAGCTAATATATTTTTCGATGGAGACCATTGTATCCATTGGCTGTTTAATAACATTTGATCTACTTTTTCAAAATAACTTCCGTCCGCTTTCAAAAGACAAAGTGTATTACTATCAGCTGACCACGAAGCAGTTGGTACAGCTAAAAAAGCAATCCACTTTTGATTTGGAGACCATTTGAAATCACTTGCAATATAGGCTAAGAAATCTTCCTGCATACTCGGTAATGTATACAGGTGTTTCATTTTATTCGGATTCATTCCTGCATCCTTTTGTACTTCATATAACTGCGCTCCTGTCCAACCTGTTGGAAGCAACTGAGCCTCAGACGAAACAAGAAATTTCTTTCCGTCTGGATACCATGCATAGTCTCCTACACCCGATGATACATTTTCAAACGTTGCATTCTTCTTCTCTGCATCAAATGTATTTAACGTGCTTGTAAATTCAAATGCAATTATATTCTCTGCCGGTGACCATTGATAATTCGTTGCTTCTGTCTGAGACGGAACAACTTTTTTCCCATCCGCAACACGGTACAATTCAAGCTGATTTTGTTCCTCTCCCTTTGCGTATGCGATCCATTTTCCATCATGTGACCATTTTGGCTTTGTTATGTACTCTCCTTTTGTTATTTGTTTTTCGTTCCCATCGATTTTTATCCAGAGATTATGGTTACGAATAAAAGCTACTTGTATATTTTTTGTTTCAGCTTGAACAGTAGGCACAGCTTCACATAAGCAGCAAACACAGACAATCAAAACAATTATTTTTCTCCACATCTTTTCCTATCCTCCTATAGATAATTCCCACTTATCGTTCCCCTTATCTACTATATTTAAATAAAATTATTGTTGACAACTATTCAAATGTAGTTTTATAATACAAAACATAGTTTAGTTGAACGAATTATATATCGGCTTTGAAGGAAACCTAGTAGCGACTTATATCCCTGACTCAGAGAACTGATGGTTGGTGCAAATCAGTACATATACAAGCGTGAATTACAATTCTGGAGCTTCTTTCCCGTAGTGCGATTATGCATGAAGAGAAAGACGGATCTTTCCGTTATCTTAAAGTAAGTGGTAAACAATTTTTTGTTTACAAGTAGGGTGGTACCGCGATTTCTATCGTCCCTATCGGATTTTCCGATAGGGGCTTTTTTGCGTCTTCCCCTTTTAAACAATTTCATATATTACGCGTTGAAAGAATCGCAGTAGTAACTTATATCCCTGTTTCAGAGAGCTGATGTTTGGTGCGAATCAGTACATATACAAGTGCGAATTACAATTCTGGAGTTTCTTTTTCGTAGTGCTATTTTTGCATGAAGGAAAAGACGGATTTTTCCGTTATCAGTAACTGAGAAGTAGGTGGATTTTCACTTACAAATAGGGTGGTACCGCGATTTCTTCGCCCCTATCGGATTTTCCGATAGGGGCTTTTTCTATTTCTCACAAAAACAAATGTTAAATAATTCCGAATCTTATGATAAAATTTTATAAGCGCTTACAATAATTGAAAGGGGGTGATATACCCAAAAGTAATCACAGCAGTTTTTACAGATAAAAAAGGAGGATGTATTAATGACAAAGAAAACAGAAATTCCATCACATTTAAAACCATTTGTATCCACGCAGCATTACGATCAGTACACACCGGTTAATCACGCTGTGTGGCGTTACATTATGAGACAAAACCATAACTTTTTAAAAGATGTTGCTCATCCAGCCTATGTTAACGGACTACAATCATCTGGTATTAATATAGATGCAATTCCAAAGGTTGAAGAAATGAATGAATGCTTAGCACCAAGTGGTTGGGGTGCAGTAACGATTGACGGCCTTATTCCCGGTGTAGCGTTCTTTGATTTCCAAGGACATGGTTTATTACCAATCGCAACAGATATTCGTAAAGTGGAAAACATTGAATATACTCCAGCTCCTGATATCGTTCACGAAGCAGCTGGACATGCACCGATTTTACTTGATCCTACATATGCAAAATATGTAAAACGATTTGGCCAAATTGGAGCAAAAGCATTTTCAACTAAAGAAGAACACGATGCTTTTGAAGCTGTGCGTACTTTGACAATTGTGAAAGAAAGTCCAACTTCTACACCAGAAGAAGTTGCAGCAGCTGAAAAAGAAGTTGTCGAAAAGCAAAAGCTTGTTTCTGGCTTATCAGAAGCGGAACAAATTTCTCGCCTTTTCTGGTGGACAGTCGAGTACGGCTTAATTGGAGATATAAATAACCCGAAAATTTACGGTGCCGGTCTTCTCTCCTCTGTCGGTGAGAGCAAACATTGTTTAACAGATGCTGTAGAAAAAGTCCCATTCTCAATTGAAGCTTGTACAAAAACGACCTATGATGTTACAAAAATGCAACCACAGCTATTTGTATGCAAGTCATTTGAAGAATTAACAGAGGCACTTGAGAACTTCTCTGAAACAATGGCTTTTAAAACAGGTGACGCAGAAGGATTAGAAAAAGCAATTCGTTCTGAAAACAATGCAACTGCTCAATTAAGTAGTGGGTTACAAATTACAGGTACATTTGCAGAAAAGATTCAAAATGATGCAGGTAGAGTGATTTACATGAAAACAAATACACCGACTGCATTAGCACTAAACAATAAACAACTACCGAATCATTCTACAGCTGTACATCAAGAGGGATTTGGTACACCAGTTGGTTTATTAGAAGGCAATGTTTCACTCGAAGATTGCACAGATGAGGAGTTACAAGCATTAGGCATTATCATTGGTAATCGTACGGAACTATACTTTGCAAGCGGTGTTCATGTAAAAGGAACAGTAACCGATATTATGAAAAACGATGAAAAAATCGCTCTTATTTCATTTACAGATTGCACAGTGGTTTACAAAGATCGTCTATTATTTGATGCTTCATGGGGAGCTTTTGACATGGCAGTTGGTTCAAAAATCACTTCTGTATTCCCAGGCGCAGCCGATGCAGCCGCATTCTTCGAAGTGACTGAAGAAGTAGAAGAAACACCAGAACCACTTACATTAACTGAGCTTGATCGTATGTATCAAACCGTTCGTGATATTCGAAATGAAGGTGTGTTACAAGATTCACATGTGGAACAATTAGTAGCAATTCAAGAGGTACTAAATAAGTTCTATACGAAAGAATGGTTACTTCGTCTTGAAATTTTAGAATTACTTTTAGAGCATAACAAAGGGCACGACGCATCTACTGCTCTATTACAACAACTCTCTACTTTTACAGAAAATGAATCTGTAAAACGTTTGATTAGCAATGGTCTTGCCCTACTCTCAATAAAGGATGTGAACAATAATGCAACGACTAACAGATGAAGAAGTGCAAGAGGAATTAGCAAAGCTAGATAAATGGACAGTGAAAGATGAAAAATGGATTGAAAGAAAATATATGTTTTCCGACTACTTAAAAGGTGTCGAATTTGTCTCTGAAGCCGCCAAACTATCAGAAGAACACAATCACCATCCATTTATCCTTATCCAGTATAAAGCAGTCATTATTACTTTGTCATCCTGGAATGCAAAAGGTTTAACAAAACTTGATTTCGAGCTAGCAAGACAGTTTAATGAACTCTTTTTACAAAATGAAAAAGCAATTATAAGAAAGTAAAAAAAGGAGAAGCCTTTATTTAGGCTTCTCCTTTTACAATCAATTGAATACAGTGACCAAACGGATCTTCTACTTGCATTATTCCATCTTTATACATAGCAATCGCGCCAATATATTTTAAGCTTTCACACACTTGCTCTTTTTCTTTTTCATCTACTAGTACAATTGTGAAATATTTCAAGCCAACGGAATTTGGCATTTGCGGCGGCACACCTTCACCTTGCCATGTATTTAAACCAACATGGTGATGATAGCCACCTGCTGAAACAAATAATGCACCATTTCGGACTGGAATCGTCACTTCAAATCCAAGCCCATCTACATAAAAACGTTTTGCTTCTTCTAAATCAGCAACATGTAAATGGATATGTCCCATTACAGTTCCGCTTGGAAATCCATTCCACTCATTTCCTTGTTGTAATAATCCGTCTCCATCTAATGGGTTGCTAACAAACGGAAGCTCTCCCTTTTCATCACGCCATACTTCTCTTTGACGATCATGATAAATTTCGATTCCATTTCCATCTGGGTCAGCTAAATAAATTGCTTCGCTAAAGTAATGATCTGCCCCGCCATGTAACGGATACACTTTCTGCACAAGATGAAGAAGAATATTTGCTAAATCTTGTCTACTTGGTAGTAAGATTGCAAAGTGATATAAACCAGTGCGACTTCTTTGTTTTGGAAGAGCATTTTCTTTCTCTTCTATTATAAGAAGTGGTTCATTACTTTCATTACCAAGTGTAGCGATATGCTCCTCTTCTCTTACCACTTTCAATCGTAACACATCTGTATAGAATGCTAGAGACTGTTGTAAGTTCGATACATATAAATGAACTGCACCGAGTGTTGTACTGGGATGAAGTCGAAAGTCCATATTGTTATGCCCCCATTTCGATTAATGTTTTTTGAATACAGTTGCTTTTAAGAAGTTATCTACAAAACCTTCAGCTTTAACAACGAATAAGTAAAGACCCATTGCCAACAATGCAAGGTCTAATTCGTATCCTGGATTCTTTCCATCTCCTAATAAACCAGCAGACCATTTTACTTTTACAATTGCTCCAACTAAAATAAGTGCGAATAATAATCCAATATACCGTACACCTAAACCGATAATCAATAACAGACCACCAACTAATTCTACTGTCGCTACGCCGTATGCAAGAGCACCTGGTAAACCAATGCTTGTAAACCATCCTGCAATATTATCAATGCCTGATTGGAACTTTGCCAAACCATGCATAAAAAACGTTACTCCTAATACGATACGAATAATTAAATTACCAATATGTTGATTCATTTTGTTCTCTCCTTTTGAGTTTTATAATATAAAACTTTTGTTCACATTACAAAACATACAATAATTTTTTTTATCCGTCAATTTATTTTTCTTGAGAAAAAAATGTTTTTTTTTGCTATGATACAAATAGTTGTCTACAAAAAGGAGCTTGATTATTATGAATATCGGTTCTGCAATACGTGAAATTCGTCAGCGCAGAGGCGTCACTATCGCCCAAATTTGTGAAGGAACAGGACTTTCTAAAGGTTTTATGAGCCAGGTCGAGAATAATAAAACTTCTCCATCTATCTCAACTTTAGAAACAATTTCCAAATTTTTAAACGTTCCTCTCCCTTATTTATTACTTGAGCAAAAAGATCACATGAAAATTGTAAAAAAGGAAGAACGAAAATACAGTGTGTATGGAAAAGATGAACAAAGGATTGAACATGTCGCTGAGCAAGGAGGCCTTCGTTTATCTTTAGTAGAAATCCCAGCTGGATTCCCAAAAGAAAATATACCAAATGCTCATGAAGGTGAAGAATGCCATCTTGTTTTGCGCGGTAAATTAGAAGTACAGCACGGAGAAGATATCGCGATTGTGGAAGAAGGAGATTCTTTCTCCTGGAGTGCATGTGTGCCACATATTGTGCGTAATATTGGCGAAGACTCCGCATTATTACTCATCTCGAGCCATGCTGAAAATCGAAAACGTGTATATTAAAATGCAATGCAAAAAGCCTGTTTTCAAAAATGAAAAACAGGCTTTTTGCATTATTCTCGTATAATTCCATAGCTTGATCCTACTAATACTTCTTTCCCTTTTTGATTACGATAAATCGACTCTATCGATACCTTTTTGTACCCTTCCAATTGTTCCACACTTGTAAGAGTTACATCACAAGTAATTGTATCTCCAGTAAAAACAGGCCTGATGAATTCACTTACTAATTCCCGTGCTATGTAATGTACCTCTCCACCAATTTTCGTTCCAATACTTGCAGTTAATAACCCATGCACCATTAAACGTCCCTGCTCATCATGTTCCATATGATGTCTCCCTTTATCACCTGTAAGATGAGCAAATTCCAAAACCTCTTCTTCTGTAAATGTTCTTTCGTACCGAAACGTATCTCCTACTTTAATATTCATTTTATCCTCCTTTTTAAATTTCTGAATTTTCTTTATTATTTTACCACAAAATGAATAGACCTTCATTTTAATCACTAAAAGTATCGTTACAAACTGTAAATAATTAACATTTTCATGTTATTATTTAAGTATCTTTGGTGAAATTGGAGGTCTTAACAATGACATTTGAATTAGTTAGTGGCATATTATTGGCAGTTTCATTACTCTTCTATTCCACATTAGAAGTTTGGCTTGCTCCCAATAATAACTCCTTCTTTAAAGGTTTCAAAAAGAAAATGATATTCCTACTCCCCTTGTTTACTCTCTCATTCGCAATTCACTACTTCTTTTTTGTACAATAAAATAGTTTATCTGTGTAAATACAAAAGGATCGCTATCGTCTAGCAATCCTTTTTACACGCTTTCTATTATCTAATGGGATTATCGATGTCCTGCTTTTTTCGCTTCATTATAACCATAATAAGCACACGTCCCATTTTGAGATAAATCCCGCACCTCAAAACCACAACTACGATAAAAATCAAAATTATTCGCAGAAGTATGAGCAAACCAATCTCCATGAGGGAGTTTCTGCATACAAAGGGAAACGAGCTTCTTTCCTAATCCTTTTCCTCTATATTCATACTTCACAACTAAATCCATAATATTTGCAGCCATTATCTGATCAGAAATAACACGAACCATCGCAATCATTTCTTCCTCATCCCAAATCGTAAAAGCCCACGTAGAATTTTCAAATGCTATCGTAAATTTTTCAATTTGCCATGATGGAATGCTATTGTTACTCCAGCCCGCATCTTCAAATAAACTTTTAATTGCATAAGCTGGCACACCTGTCGTTCCTTCTCGAATAATGAGTCCATTATGATAAATATACAATCCCATTCCCCCTTTTATTGTTATATACTATTCTTTAAAAGTTGAATATTACCTTTTTAAAAGGAGAAAAAGATGAAGGGATTTTTATTATTCTTTTACACTTCTTATGATTACTATACAAACTACTAATATAGCATTCTTTTGTTTATGGATCCTTACATTACTACTTCTACTACTAAAAAAGAAAAACTATCATCATTTCATATGGATTACTCTATTATTTGGGAGTGGATTCTTTCTCTATTTATTTACTATGGATCAAATTTCCTTTTCTTCAAGAGAACTAACAATTATTGTGAAACGTCTTTGCCTACTTCTTGTTTTTGTGCCATTTCTCATAGATGCTCTTATACGCAAACAGCGAATATCTCTAAATTAGAATCAACCAAAATGGAACAATACTTTGCACGTGCCTTTTATTTGGAGTGGTCCTCATCAAGTTAAAATTTATATATTTCTTATCATCGCGATTTCTATTAACATCGTCACCTTTACACCTTTTCTACTACAAAAAGAAATATCTTATATACAACATATCATGCTATTTGCTGTATTGTTTTCTATTATCAATGGCGTATTAGAAGAATGTATTTGGCAGGGAATCCTACTACATCAGTTTACAAATCAGTTTGATGAAAAATAGGCTATTTTGCTTACAAGCATTGGTTTTGGTTTACAGCATTACTCCTTAGGTTTTTCTTGGAGTGTTTCCACCGCTTTTATTATAGCTGGTATATTTTATGGAGGAATAGTTGTGAAATCAAATCGTATCATTCCAGCTATTATATGGCATGTAATTTTAAACATATTAATGGTATTTAGTAGTCTCATTCTTTAAAAGAGCAGGATTTATCCTGTTCTTTTAATTGCATATACAAGAACATCTATTCCATGAAATGATGCTGTCTTCTCATAACTCATTCCTGTTTTTCGGGCAACAAAGATAGAAGCAGGATGATCTGGATTAATAAGAGAAATGAGCTTATTCAAACTTAACACTTGAAAACCATAATCTCGAAAAGCTGTTGCTGCTTCCTTTGCATATCCCTTTCCCCAATACTCTGGAAGTAACCAGTACCCAATTTCAATTTCTTCTCTTCCATCTACTTGTTGCCTAACGAGTCCTGCGTGACCAATTGGAGTATCTGTTTCCTTTTCAATCATTAGAAATAATCCTAAACCGTTTTTATAACTAGGAAGAACCCAGCTTTCCAGACTTTTCTTACACTGCACATATGTTTTTGGCGTTCCGTTCCCAATGTAGCGCATTACTTTCACATTTCCCCATAAGGAAGCATAGAAATCTAAGTCATCCATTGTATATTTTCGAAATTGTAAACGATCTGTATGGAACATATCCTACTCCCTTCTTGTAGATTCTCTTTCTATAATTGAAATAGGTAATTGTATACGTTGTACAGGCTCTCCTCGCAATTGTTTATGTAATAATACGATAGAATTCTTTGCCATACTTGTAATGGAGGTATTAATCGTTGTTATATTAGGATGCATTATCATCGAAAGTTCTTGATTATCAAATCCTATAACACCAAAATCTTGTGGGATCGCAATTTTCAACTTTTGAGCCTCCATAATAATTCCAGCAGCTATTTCATCACTGCCTGTAAAGATGGAATCTGGGGCATTTTGCATGGAGTGAATGCTATCTATTACCCTCTTCCCATCCTTCAGCCCATAGCAATTTGGAAATACCCATTCTTGCTGTAACTGTAGACCATACTCCTTTAAAGCTCTTTTATACCCTTGATATCTTTTTCTCTGCGCTTTACTTTTTAATGTATCGTAACAAAATCCTATACGTGTATATCCATTTTCCAAAAGATGCCTCGTTCCAATGTAACCAGCTAGCTCTTCATCAAATTGAACTGTAGATACGAGTTCTGTTTCTACATGTTCATTACAAATAACAATAGCTCCTGAAGTTATCGCACGCTCTATTTCCTCTATTGGCAAAGAAAGTGTAGTAAAAATAAGCCCATCTAACTTTTTCGTCCTAATATATTGTAAAAATTCTCTTTCTCTCTCAATTTCATAATTTGATTGTAATATCACGACATCATAACGATCTATTTTTAAAATACCACTTAACTCTTGAATTAACTGACTAAAAAAGGGATGATGTAAATTTGGTACGACTACACCGATTAATTTTGTTTGTAGACGACGTAGATCTTTCGCTGTCGCCACAGGTACATAATTTTTTTCATCAATAATCGCTTGCACTCTCGCCCTTAATTCTGGACGTACATACGGATGATGATTGATCACACGGGAAACGGTTGCTTTAGACACTCCGGCTAATTTAGCGATATCTTCAATTGTAGAAATCTTAACTCCCCCCTTGACCTGTAATGCATTTCAGAATGTACAGTATATGGTAACTATTATAAACGAGGTGACATGAAATATGGGAAAAATTCAAATTTCTGGAGAGGTTATTGAAACGAAAGCAATTGCCTTTGATAAAGATGGTACATTATTTCACGCGATTCCATTTTGGCAGGAAATTGATAGAATGCGAAAATACAAATTTTCACAAATTGTTGGTAAAAAGTATGAACCTCTGTGGGAAAAAGCAGTTGGATTTGTACCTCCAAACAAAGTTGATTTTAAAGGCCTGTTAGCGGTCGCATCTGAAGAAGAAGAAATTATTGTTGTCGCCAGCCTTTTATATCAAATCAAAAAATATCCATGGCACCGTTGCAAAGAGCTCGCTACTACCATATTTGAAGAAAGTAATGAGCAATTATCCATTGAACAAGCTTTTCATCCTATTCAAGGGATAACTGAATGCATTATTTCTTTGCAAAAAGAAGAAATATACACAGGTATTCTTACCTCGGACAATAAGGTGAGAACAAAAAAATGTATTGATTTACTTAACATACCATCTCTTCAATTTCTCTTTACGCCAGAAGATGTAGAAAACGGAAAGCCTCATCCAGAAATGATTACAAAAGCATGTGAACAGCTTGATATTAGACCAAATGAGCTAGTAATGATTGGAGATACTGTTGTAGATGTAAAAATGGCTAAAGAGGCCGGAAGTATTGCTGTAGGCATTGCTAATCATGAACATGCTATAAAAGAACTAACACCTTATGCAGATTTTATTATTACCGATTACAATGATATACAAGTTTTAACAAAAAAAAGACAGTAGACAAAGCTTGTCTACTGCATCCATATCATAACTAGTATAAAGAAAACTACAGTTGAGGGGGGGTAGGATTTTCAGTTATATACTAGATATTTATCTTGTTCTAACAACGGACAAGAACTTCCGTTCACAAATGACCTTGAATTAGAACTTAGTTCTATTATATTTTAATTGATAAAGATTATCATTGTCAATATAAAACACATACATTTTCTACAAATTTTACTTATACGAAAAAACGCTACAAAAAGATACACTCTTTTCGTAGCGTTTCATCTATCAATCTTATTCATACTCGTTCTCCTCTAACCTGTCACGCAATACTTTAACACGCTTGAAAAAGAAAAATGACATCCCTAAAAATAAAACAATAACACCCATCATCGCAAAGGATTGTACAGTTTCTCTCCCTCCATTTGGGATTAATAAACCAATCATTAAAAATGTGGCTAGCGCAAGAAGAACTTGACCGAAGCGAATATAATCTGCTATTTTCTGTTGTAATTCTTTCATACTTCTACCACTCCTCCCTCTCACTCTATCATATTCTAATCGTTTCTGAGGCAAGTAAATACAGCCAATGAGGGAGATGTTTTCCAAAGTAAAAAGAGCCGCTGCTAAACGGCTCTTTCAAATTTTCTATACACCTTTATAAGCTTGCATATACACTTCTTTCAACTCTGAAATAAGCGGTAATTTCGGATTTGCCGTTGTACATTGATCTTCAAATGCTCGTTCAGAAAGTATATCAACAACCGCTTCAAATGCTTCTTTTTCAATACCTTGGCCAGCAACACTCATATTAATATTTAATTCTTTTCCAAGGGCGATAATAGCTTGTACTAATGATTCCACGCCTTCTTCTACTGTACGTGCTTTAAGACCAAGCATTCTTGCGATATGTGCATAACGCTCATCCGCAACAAAGTGCTCATATTTAGGGAATAGTGCATGTTTTCTTGGTTTAATTGCATTATAGCGAATAACATGCGGCATTAAGATTGCATTAGCACGTCCATGCGGAATATGAAACTCCGGTCCAATTTTATGCGCTAAGCTATGGTTAATACCAAGAAACGCATTGGCAAATGCCATCCCAGCAATTGCTGAAGCATTATGCATTTTTTCACGAGCTTCTTCGTCATTTCCATCTTTATATGCACGTGGTAAATATTTAAAGACAAGATCAATTGCTTTTAAAGCTAATCCATCTGTATAATCGTTTGCCATAATAGATACGTACGCTTCAATCGCATGTGTTAATACATCCATTCCTGTATCAGCAGTTACATGTGGTGGTACTGTCTTAACGAACTGCGGGTCAACGATTGCAACGTCTGGTGTTAATTCATAATCAGCAAGCGGGTATTTGATATTATTCTTTTTATCTGTAATAACCGCAAATGGTGTCACTTCTGATCCTGTTCCAGATGTTGTAGGAATCGCAACAAACTGCGCTTTAGTTCCTAGTTTTGGATATTTGCATGTACGTTTTCTAATATCTAAAAACTTTTGTTTGATACCAAAGAATTCTGTTTCTGGATGCTCATAAAATAGCCACATTCCTTTTGCTGCATCCATCGCTGATCCGCCGCCAAGAGCAATAATCACGTCTGGCTTGAAGCTTCTCATCATTTCTGCACCTTTAAATACAGTTTCATCTGATGGATCTGGTTCTACTTCAGAGAATATTTCTACTTTTACATCATTTCTATGTTGACCTAAATAATGCGTTACTACATCAATATATCCATGTTGAACCATTCCAGGATCTGTTACAATGAATGCTCGTGAAATGTTTGGCATACTTGCTAAATATTGCGTAGCGTGTTTTTCAAAATAAATTTTTGGTGGCAGCTTGAACCACTGCATATTCTTTTTTCTATTTGCAAGTCTCTTTACGTTCATTAAATGAGTTGCCGTTACGTTTTGAGATACAGAGTTCTTTCCGTATGATCCGCATCCAAGTGTAAGCGATGGAATGAAAGCATTATATATATCACCAATTCCGCCTTGTGCTGACGGAGCATTCACAATAAGACGACATGCTTTCATACGTAAACCAAACTGTTTTTGTACTTCTGTATTTGTAGAATGAATAACTGCAGAATGTCCTAAACCGCCAAGCTCTAACATGTTTTCACAATGCTGCAATCCTTCTTCTAATGAATTTGCTTTTATACAAGCTAATACTGGGCTTAATTTTTCGCGGGATAGCGGATAATTTGCGCCGACTCCTTTAATTTCTGCAACCAGCATTTTTGTATCTTCTGGTACTGCAATTCCTACTAGTGATGCAATGTAGTGAGCAGATTTCCCAACAATATCGCTATTTACTGCACATGTATTTTCATTAATGACAAGTTTCTCTAATTTCTTCCGTTCATCTTCTGTTACAAAATAACAATTGTTTGCTATCATTTCTTGTTTCACATCATTATAGATCTCTTTGTCTACAATAATTGCTTGTTCAGAAGCACAAATCATACCGTTATCAAATGTTTTTGATAAGATTACATCATTCACAGCACGTTTCACATTCGCTGATTTTTCCATATAACATGGAACGTTACCTGGTCCTACTCCTAAAGCTGGTTTACCAGTTGAATATGCTGATTTTACCATTCCTGCTCCTCCTGTTGCCAGAACAAGCGCTACACCTTCATGATTCATTAATTGTTTTGTTGCCTCAACAGAAGGCTTTTCAATCCATTGAATACAGTTCTCTGGTGCACCAGCTTTCACTGCAGCATCGCGCACTGTTTTTGCAGCTGCGATAGAACATTGCTGCGCTGAAGGGTGGAATGCAAAAATAATTGGGTTTCTCGTTTTTATCGCAATGATCGCTTTAAACATCGTTGTTGACGTTGGATTTGTTACTGGCGTTACCCCAGCAACCACACCGACCGGCTCTGCAATTTCTATTACTTCCTCATGTGGATCCTCACGAATAATCCCCACTGTTTTGTCATTTTTTATGCTATTCCAAATATATTCAGTTGCAAAAATATTTTTAATGCATTTATCCTCATACACACCGCGTCCCGTTTCTTCAACAGCCATTTTTGCAAGCGGCATATGTTGATCCACGCCCGCAAGTGCCATTTCATGTACAATTTTATCAATTTGTTCCTGTGTAAAACCTTCTAATGCTTGTAAAGCTTTTTTACCATTCTTTACTAACGCCTCAATCATTTCTACCACTTCTTGCGTTTCATTTACAACTTTCTCTTTGACTACCATGTAATTTCCTCCTATTCTGCTATATGGACTTAAATAGACCCTAAGGGTCTTAATGCGTCCCTATTAGCGTAAAAAAATAGAGTTACTTTTCCTACATGAATCCTATTATTTGTGAAATGTTTCACATATTTATGTGTGAAGTATTATTTCATGATTTTACTATACACGAAATATTTTTAATTGTGTGTGTCTAATTTGTGAAAAGTTTCACAAATTGTATTTAAAAAAAACACTGCCTTTT
>NZ_CM000745.1:3492809-3557897 GCF_000161455.1 Bacillus pseudomycoides DSM 12442 | reverse complement strand
GTACCGTTTTTTTATTTTCTATTAAACCTCTTTACAATTCTCTTCAAAGTACGATTGTAATTTTGCAATGACTTGCATTGGCTCATGGCCTTCGATTTCATGGCGTTCAACCATCGTTACAATCTTTCCATCTTTTAATAATGCGAAAGACGGAGAAGATGGTGGATATCCTTCAAAATATTCACGTGCACGTGCTGTTGCCTCTTTGTCCTGCCCCGCAAATACTGTTACAAGGTGATCTGGACGTTTATCATAATGTACGGAATGCGCAGCAGCAGGGCGAGCAATACCACCTGCACAACCGCATACTGAGTTTACCATTACAAGTGTCGTACCTGTTTGCTGAAATGCCTCATCAACTGCGGATGGTGTTGTTAATTCTGTATATCCAGCGGAAACAATTTCTTCACGCGCTTGACGGACAACATCATTCATAAAAAAGTTAAAGTTAATCAATGTTTTCCCTCCTCTAGATCTCTCTCTCTGTATCTTACCAGTTACCGTTTTAGAAATACAAGTAAACTTACTTGTATTCTTCTTATGCGTATAGAAAAAACGTCCTAGAACAAGTGTCCTAAGACGTTTTTTCTTAATGTCCGCGATGCTTTTGTTTTGCTTTTTGCACTTTGATAAGGCGTTTTTTCTGCTTTTCTGCTTCACGCTGTTCCTTAGATTGCACTCGCTTTTCTTGCTTATGCAATTCATAAGATAAACTAATTGCCTCTTGTGCCTTCGTAAAGCTTTTTGTATGCATTTCTTTTGCAGCTTCTCTTATGATACGTTTTATACTTTTCGGACGCTTTTTCTCTTCCACTTTAACACCGCATTTGGCAAAGTGATTAAAATACGTTAGCAACGTATTATTTACAAATACAAGTATCTCTTCGTCTGATGGCTCAGCACCAAAAATATACCTCGCTGCATACAAAATCCCTTTATGTGTATCCTCAATCATTCCTACAAAAAACTGACCATCATGATATACTGTCAATTTCATCGACAGCCCCTCCTTAGAAAAAAATTAGAAATACTGGACATCCCGGAGGGGAAGGTTACTGACATACTAGTATGCGTCTGGACTACCAACCAGAACTGTGTTTTTGTATTTCTATAGCTATTATATATTATTTCTACTTTCTTTTTCTATCTTCTCATATGCTTCAATCATTTTTTTATGTGATCCTACAATATACTCAGGCAATTCTGTAACGGGAAAGAATTTAAGCTGAACCGCTTCCTCTTTATTGACAGCTAGCAAACCTTCATATTCATTTGTATAATAAGCAGTCGTTACAGATTGAAATTCATCACCATTCGCTAATTTTATAAAGTAATTAGCTCCAGAGAACACATTAATGAGTTTTAAATTTTTCACATAAATTCCTGCTTCTTCATATACTTCACGGCAAGCTGTCTCTTCTGTGGATTCTCCAAGCTCCATTAAACCACCAAGCAATCCCCATTTTCCATACGGTTCTGTTCGTTGTTGTAATAAAACATGTCCACCTTCATTTAATACGAGAACAACAGCACCAACTAAAATTAAAGGGCGATGACCAACTACTTTTCGTAACTCCTCTACATATCCCATCGAAACAAACCCTTCTTTTTTTATTTCGTTGTCCACACTATTGTATCATATGCATAAGATGGTAAAATGCGTATTCATTTCATTTTTTTAACAAAATATTTATTTTTTCCATTTCATCTATCGTTGCTAATTGAATCAATTCAATTGATACTTTTTTTGATAATTCCTCCTTTGCCCATGTTTCCGTTTTCCCCAATAAAGTAAGCACATCCTTTTGAATTTTCCCGTCTTTTACAAGAATAAATGAAATAGGTGATTTTTTACCAGCTACTTTCATATCCAGCCGAGATACCGTTTCATATTCTGGATACTGAAATACCGAAACAACACCACTTGCTTCCCATAATGCTAATTTTATTGTTTTAATATCACTAATATTTTGTAAGCGTAGTTCAGAAAATAAATACTCTACCGTAATTCTTGCTTTTTTCAAATTGCTAAAATCGATTGAACCATTATGTATGAGAATAACCGGAGCTGGTTCTAAAAAACGTCTCCACCGATCCCATTTCAACATTAAAATCGAACTTATGATATGAAGAACAACGAGCATAAAAGTTGTAATCATCGAGCCTGTTAAACCCACTTTTTCATCGGATAGTGCATTGGAAATATTTCCACCTAACAATAAAACTAATACCACATCTAAGAAGCGGAGTTGTGCAATGGAGCGTTGTCCCATTGCTTTGGCAACAATAATTAGAAAGATATATGCTATTATAGCTCGAATCATCCATTCTATATGAGAAAGATGATGTGCTCCCTCAAAAATATGCATATGCATGAATTTGCACTCCTTAATCATCACAAACTTTCACACTCCCTTTAGTTTGTGATGATTAAGATCATCTATACAAAAAAGACCGATTCGCATGAAAACGAATCAGCCTTTTCACATAAAAATTAACTAACTGAAAACATATACTTTTTGTATGTTTTCCGTACCGATAAGACGAGCCCCATCATCATCATATTCGAGAATAAGGAACTTCCTCCATATGATAAAAACGGAAGCGCAATTCCTTTTACCGGCATTAATCCAACAATCATACCAACGTTTTGGAAAATTTGTAATGTTAAAACACCAATTACTCCAGCACATAATAATGTACCGAACAAATTATCTGCTGAATACCCAATTATAATTGTTCGATATAAAAGAAGCAGGAACATAAATACAACAAAAGCTGCAATTAAAAATCCACCTTCTTCAGCAATTGTAGCAAAAATGAAATCGGTATGCTTTTCAGGAATATATACACTTCCATATCCAAATCCTTTTCCATCCATTCCCCCACTACCAACCGCTAAAATCGATTGTTGTGTTTGATAACCTTGATCCACGTGCTCAAATGGATCCAACCAACCCAAAATTCGTGACTGTTGATGCGGCTTTAGTAAAGTAACCAATTTGTTGAAAAAAATATCTGGGTATTTCAAAAATATAAATACTAACGTGGACAATATGGTCAGTGGAATAACTGTACATATTGCAATTAATTTCTTTTGAATACCTGACATAAACAAAATACATGCAATCCCTGCAGCATATAGGAAAACCATCCCTGTATCAGGCTGACTATATACAAGTAGAGCAGGTGGAATCGATACTAAAATAATTTTACCTATTAATCTTAAGTCCGTTTGAAAAGTCCGTACCATATATTTTTCATTATGCTTGACTGCTAAACTAGCAACTAAAATAAGCAACGCAATTTTGAAAAACTCTGATGGCTGGATCGCCCCAAGAACTGGGACTTTAAACCATCTTTTTGCCCCTAATATTTCAGGGGTTAAAGCTTTAAATGGTGAAATCTTAAGTATAATAATCGAAGCAAACCCAACAATATAAAATGGCCACGCTAATTTTTGCAGTTGATCTAAATCAATACTTGCAACAAGTAGTAATAAAACAATACCGATTACATAGTTAATCCCTTGTTTCATTGCAAAATTTGAATTTCCATATTGTCCTGTTTGTTGACTGCTATATATGGCAGCTATACTCGTGACGCATAATATACACAAAATTAAAATTAATTTTACATCTAAACTTTTTAGAAATTCGGTACTTCTCTTCATGACATCCTCCTGAAACATTGTTAAGGCAAAATAAAAAACCAGGAGTCAACATTCTTTATATTTTGACGACTGATTGCACATTAATCTATAAAATACTTATATAGAATAACTTTCTTTTTTAAACAATACAATACATTATACTACAGTTTCATCAGTAAGATTTTCCAAAAAAATATTCTTTTCTTATTGTATATCTATATACTGGATATCAGCAATGTATTTTCGTAAATTCATAATACATTATTATTCATTGTCACATTAATGGAAGGCATTTTTTATTGTGGGATAAAAAGTGAAGAAATATATTTTTTCTAAAGTAAAAAGCTCGCAGACGCGAGCTTTTTATTAATATACAGACGTATTATTCTCTGATACATTTTCAAGAATTTCTTTTACACGTCCTAAGAATTTACCACAAATTAAGCCATCCAGTACACGATGATCAAGGGATAAACATAGGTTAACCATGTCGCGTGCACCGAACATACCATTATCCATAATAACTGGACGCTTTACAATAGATTCTACTTGTAAAATAGCAGCTTGTGGATGGTTAATAATACCCATAGATTGAACAGAACCAAATGATCCTGTGTTATTAATTGTAAATGTACCGCCTTGCATTTCGTCTGCTTTCAATGATTTTGTACGAACTTTTCCTGCAAGTTCAGTAATTTCACGAGCAATACCTTTAATTGTTTTCTCATCTGCTTGTTTAATAACTGGTACAAATAATTCATCTTCTGTTGCAACAGCGATAGAAAGGTTAATATCTTTCTTTTGAACAATCTTGTCACCAGCCCACATTGAGTTAATTTGTGGGTATTCTTTCAATGCTTGTGCAACTGCTTTAACGAAAAATGCAAAGAATGTTAAGTTGAAGCCTTCACGCTTTTTAAATTCGCCTTTAATTGAATTACGGTATGATACAAGATTTGTTACATCTACTTCAATCATCATCCAAGCGTGAGGTGCTTCGTGCTTACTACGCAGCATGTTCGCAGCAATTGCTTTACGTACACCTGTTACCGGAATCTCAATATCGCCAGGTACTGTCGGTACAGATACAGGTTTTGCCGCTTCTGTTTTTGGAGCTGATGGTGCAGTCACTTTTGGTGCTTCTTGTGATGCCTGCATAGATACAGGTGCTGCTTCTTTCTTCGCACCAACTACCGGAATGTTTCCAGATTCCACAAGCTTCAGAATATCTTTACGTGTAATACGACCATTTGCACCCGTACCTTCTACTGCATCTAAATCAATATTATGCTCACCTGCAAGTTTTAATACAGCTGGTGAGAAACGAGGTTTGCCATCAGTTGGTTGCTTCACTTTTGGTGCTTTTTCAGTTGAAGCCACTTCTGTTTTTGGTTCCTCTTTTGTTTTCTCTTCTACAGCTGTCGCAGCTACCTCATCCGCGCCCTCTACTTGGATCACACAAACGACTTCACCTACAGCAAGTGTATCACCTTCAGCAGCGACTAACTCCTTCACAATTCCTGTGAAAGAAGATGGTACTTCTGCGTTTACTTTATCTGTCATTACTTCTGCAAGCGGATCATATTTATTTACGTGATCGCCAACATTTACGAGCCATTTACTAATTGTACCTTCCGTTACACTTTCCCCAAGCTGAGGCATTGTGATATTTTCTACAGCCATGTATAGTCCCCCCGATTAAAATTCCGCAAGTTCACGCATTGCTTTTTCAACTTTATCTGGATTTACCATAAAGAATTTTTCCATTGTTGGTGCATATGGCATTGCTGGAACGTCTGGACCTGCAAGACGTGCAATTGGTGCATCAAGGTCAAATAAGCAATTTTCTGCAATAATTGCTGCTACTTCACTTATAATGCTTCCTTCTTTGTTATCTTCCGTTACAAGAAGAACTTTACCTGTTTTAGAAGCTGCTTCAATAATCGCTTCTTTATCTAATGGATATACAGTACGTAAATCAAGAATGTGAGCAGAAATGCCATCTTTCGCTAATTTTTCAGCAGCTTGAAGAGCAAAGTGAACACATAATCCATATGTGATGACAGTAATATCATCACCTTCACGTTTTACATCTGCTTTTCCGATTGGTAATACATAATCATCTTCTGGTACTTCGCCTTTAATTAAACGATATGCACGTTTATGTTCAAAGAATAGTACTGGATCTTCATCACGAATTGCCGCTTTTAATAATCCTTTTGCATCATATGGTGTAGAAGGAATAACAATTTTTAAACCTGGTTGGTTTGCAAACATTGCTTCTACAGACTGCGAGTGATACAATGCACCGTGAACGCCGCCACCAAATGGTGCACGCACAGTGATCGGACAAGTCCAGTCATTATTAGAACGGTAACGAATTTTTGCTGCCTCAGAAACAATTTGGTTTACTGCTGGCATAATAAAATCAGCGAATTGCATTTCAGCAATTGGACGCATTCCGTACATCGCTGCCCCGATTGCTACCCCTGCAATTGCAGATTCTGCAAGCGGTGTATCAAGCGCACGATCTTCACCAAATTGATCATATAATCCATTTGTCGCTTTAAATACGCCACCTTTTTTACCAACGTCTTCTCCTAATACAAATACTTTCTCATCGCGTTCCATTTCCTCGCGCATTGCTAATGTAATCGCGTCAATATAAGACATTACAGCCATGAAACGTTCCCCCCTATTCTGCGTATACGTGCTTCAATGCATCTTCAGGTGCTGCATACGGAGCATTTTCTGCATATTCTGTTGCTTCGTTTACGATATGCATAATTTCATCTAACATTTGTTTTTCAGATTCCTCTGTTAACACGCCAACCTCTTTTAAGTAAGCAGCAAATGTAAAGATGGAATCTTTTTTCTTCGCTTCTTCTACTTCTTCTTTATCACGATATACACGATCATCGTCATCACTAGAGTGTGCTGTTAAACGATATGATACTGTTTCAATTAAAGTTGGACCTTCGCCGCGGCGGCCACAATCCGCTGCTTCTTTTACAGCTTTATATACTGCAAGTGGGTCATTTCCGTCCACTGTGTATCCTGGCATACCGTAACCAATTGCACGATCTGATACATTTTTACATGCTAATTGCTTTTCAACAGGGATAGAAATTGCATATTTGTTATTCTCACACATGAAAATAACAGGCAATTTGTGTACGCCAGCAAAGTTAGCACCTTCGTGGAAGTCACCTTGGTTAGAAGAGCCTTCACCGAAGGTAACAAACGTTACTAAATCTTTCTTTTCCATCTTCCCTGCTAGTGCAATGCCTACTGCATGAGGCACTTGTGTTGTAACTGGTGATGAACCTGTCACAATACGGTTTTTCTTCTGACCGAAGTGACCAGGCATTTGACGGCCACCAGAGTTTGGATCTCCTGCTTTTGCAAAGCCAGACAACATAAGCTCTTTTGCTGTCATACCAAACGCTAGTACTACACCCATATCACGGTAGTATGGTAATGCATAATCTTTTTCACGATCAAGTGCAAATGCTGCGCCTACTTGTGCAGCTTCCTGTCCTTGACAAGAAATTACGAATGGAATTTTCCCTGCACGGTTTAACAGCCACATACGTTCGTCAATTTTACGTGCAAGCAACATCGTACGATACATTTCTACTACTTGCTCATCACTTAAGCCAAGCTCTTCATGGCGCTTTTCTTTTACTTCTGCCATTTTCATAACCTCCTAAATCCACATTTTTATGCGTGTAACGCTTTTCCATCTACTGCTAATGCAGCTTCACCAATTGCTTCTGATAATGATGGATGCGGATGAATTGTATGTGCAACTTCCCAAGGTGTTGCATCAAGTACTCTTGCAAGACCCGCTTCAGAAATCATATCCGTTACATGTGGGCCAATCATATGAACACCGAGAATATCATTTGTTTCTTCATCAACTACAAGTTTCACAAAACCATCTGATTCTCCATATACAAGTGCTTTTCCGATTGCACGGAATGAGAACTTACCTACTTTTAACTTATAGCCTTTTTCTTTTGCTTCCTGTTCTGTTAAACCAACAGAAGCTACTTCTGGACTACTGTATACACATTTCGATACCATAGAGTAATCGATTGGCATAACTTCTTTATCAGCAATATGTTCTACAGCAACAATACCTTCATGAGAAGCAACGTGTGCAAGTTGTAAACCGCCAATTACATCACCAATTGCATAAATATGTGATTCTTTCGTTTGATAAAACTCATTTGTTTGAATGTATCCTTTTTCCACAATGATATCTGTATTCTCTAAGCCGATATTTTGCGTATTGGCTTGTCTTCCTACAGATACAAGCATTTTTTCTGCCTTGAATTCTTTATTTTCACCATTGTGTTCGGCTTGAATTGCTACTCCATTATCTTTTACCAATGTTTCTGGTAATACTTTTGCACCTGTTACCACTTTAATTCCCTTTTTCTTCAAGAGACGTTGCATTTCTTTCGAAACATCTTGATCTTCAAGCGGTAAGACATGTTTTGCATATTCTAATACGGTAACTTCAACACCGAAATCAGCAAGCATAGATGCCCACTCAATTCCAATTACGCCACCACCAACAATGATAATTGATTCCGGAAGCGTTTCCATTTTTAGGGCATGATCCGATGACATTACGTATTCTCCATCTAGTTCTAACCCTGGTAAAGAGTTTGGACGAGAACCTGTTGCAATAAGCACATTTTTAGGAATCAACATTTCATTCTCTTCTCCACTTGCAAATTCAACCGAAATTGTTCCCGGCATTGGAGAGAAGATAGAAGGTCCAAGAATGCGGCCGATACCTTCAAACACATCAATTTTACCTTGCTTCATTAAATGCTGAACGCCTTTATGAAGCTGCGTTACAATCTTTTCTTTACGCTCTTGCACTTTAGCAAAGTTCAACTCTACATTGCTCGTTACAACGCCAAACTCTTCACTCTTTTTCGCCGTTGCATATACTTCAGCACTGCGCAGCAATGCTTTACTAGGAATACAACCTTTGTGTAAACAAGTGCCACCAAGATTATCTTTTTCAACAAGCGCTGTTTTTAGCCCTAATTGTGATGCACGAATAGCAGCAACATATCCGCCAGTACCGCCGCCAACGATGACTAAATCATATTCTTTTGCCATTATCTCAACCCCTAGCTACCGTTTCTTTTTCTCGTACAACATACTCTTTTGAAGCTTCTTCCTCACGTAATACACGAAGTGCCCCTTCTGCTAATGCTTGTAATTCATCTTCACCTGGATGCACAATCACATCAGCAATCCAATGAACGCGCTCCTTGATCTCATCAACAAGAATTTTGCTATATGCGAGTCCTCCTGTTAAAACGATTGCATCTATTTTCCCATGAAGAACCGCGCTAGCTCCGCCGATTTCTTTTGCAACTTGATATGCCATCGCTTTATAAATAAGTGTTGCCTCAGGATCACCTTTCTCAACCATGTTCTCAACTTTAATTGCATCGTTTGTACCAATAAGGCTTACTAATCCGCCTTGTCCAACAATCTTTTTCATCATTTCATCGCGGTAATACTCACCTGAGAAACACATTTCTATTAACTGTCCAACCGGCACTGTTCCAGCACGTTCTGGACTAAATGGACCTTCACCATTCAAACCATTATTTACATCAATAACTTTTCCTTGCTTATGAGCACCAACCGTTATCCCGCCACCCATGTGCGCAATTAATAGGTTTAAATCTTCATATTTACGACCAAGTTCCTCTGCAACTTTACGCGCCACAGCTTTTTGGTTTAACGCATGAAAAATACTTTTTCGCTCCATGCCAGAAATACCACTAATACGAGCAATTGGATCCATTTCATCAACAACAACTGGATCGACAATAAATGCTGGAATATTTAATCCTGAAGCGATTTCATACGCCAAAATACCTCCAAGATTTGAAGCGTGATGACCGCTATATCCATTTTTCAAATCTTCTAACATTGCTTCGTTCACTGTATACGTACCACCTTCAATGGGACGAAGTAATCCCCCGCGGCCGCAAACAGCGTTTAATTTCGAAATATTAATACCGTGAGAATGTAAAACCTCTAAAATTGTTTCTTTTCGAAATTCATATTGATCAATAATTCGTTTATATTTACCGATTTTATCCACATCATGACGAATGGTTTCTTCTAAAACGGGTCTTTCATTATCAAAAACACCTATTTTTGTGGATGTACTACCCGGATTAATAACAAGGATTCGATTTAAGGACAATGTTGCTACCTCCACCTATAAATTCAAAAGGAAGTGGAAACCTCGTAAGAGGTAACCACAGCTTTTGTAGAAGTTGTATATGATAGATTAGCGACGGCTAATAATGTCATGGCCGTTGCGTAAGAACGTGCTACGAGTATTTTTCAAGCTTGCAATACGCTCTTCAGCTAGACGATCTGCTGCAACATAAGTTGGTACACCATCACGTTTTGAAATCTCAATTACTTTTGCAATTGTGTCATAAATAGACTCTACACGTTTTAATGCACGTTCTCTATTGTATCCATATAATTCATCTGCTACGTTAATTACACCGCCTGCATTAATTACATAGTCTGGTGCGTATACAATTCCCATTTCATGGATTGCGTCACCGTGACGATCTTCTTTTAATTGGTTATTTGCAGAACCTGCAATTACTTTTGCTTTAAGTTGTGGAATTGTTTCGTCATTTACTGTTGCACCTAATGCGCATGGTGCATAAATGTCACATTCTACACCGTAAATTTCATTTGGTTCAACTGCTGTTGCACCAAATTCTTCTACTGCACGTTGTACCGCTTCTTTATTAATATCTGTAACGATTAGTTGTGCACCTTCAGCGTGTAAATGTTTGCATAGGTGATATGCTACGTTACCAACACCTTGAACAGCAATTACTTTACCTTCTAGGCTGTCTGTACCAAACGCCTCTTTCGCTGCTGCTTTCATACCGCGGTAAACACCATAAGCAGTTACTGGAGATGGGTTACCAGAAGAACCGAATGAAGGTGAAATACCTGTCACAAAATCAGTTTCTTCGTGGATAATATCCATATCATCAACAGTTGTACCAACATCTTCTGCAGTAATATAACGCCCGTTTAAACCTTGGATGTAACGTCCTAATGCACGGAACATTGCTTCACTTTTATCTTTACGTGGATCGCCGATGATAACTGTTTTTGCACCACCTAGGTTTAAACCAGCTGCTGCGTTTTTATATGTCATCCCTTTTGCAAGACGCAATGCATCTTCAATCGCCGCTTCTTCAGAATCATATGTCCACATTCTTGTTCCACCAAGGGCCGGTCCAAGTGTTGTATCATGAATTGCAATGATTGCTTTTAATCCAGATTCTTTATCTTGACAAAATACTACTTGCTCATAATCATATTTTTCTAAGTATTCGAAGATTTCTAATGTCATTGTCATTTCCCCCTAATTGTTTTACCCTTTTGGTTTATTTAGAAGCAGTCGCAACTGCTAAAGCTAATGAATATACTTTTGTTTCTGCTGAATCTGCACGAGATGTTAAAACAATCGGTGCTTTTGCGCCAGCAATCATCGCTCCTACATTTGCATTTGCAAAATAGACAAGCGATTTATATAGCACGTTTCCAGCTTCAATCGTTGGGACGAGTAAAATGTCTGCCTTACCTGCTACATCACTTACTATGCCTTTGTGCTCTGCTGCAATTTGTGATACAGCATTATCTAAAGCAAGCGGTCCATCAACGATACAATCTTTAATTTGTCCACGACGATTCATTTGGGTTAACATCGCTGCATCGATTGTCGCCTGCATCGCTGGATTAATAACTTCCACCGCTGCAATCGGAGCCACTTTTGGCAATTCGATTCCTATTGCCCGGGCAACTTCAACAGTATTTTGTATAATAGCAGCTTTTTGCCCTACATCAGGTGCAATGTTCATCGCTGCATCTGTAACAAAGATAAAGCGATCGTAATTTGGAACTTCAAACGCTGCAACATGTGATAACACACTACCCTTGCGAAGTCCCCACTCTTTATTTAATACTGCTTTTAAAATACTTGCTGTTGGGATGTTCCCCTTCATAAGTACGTCTGCTTCACCATTTCTTACAGCTTTAACAGAAAGTTCCGAGGCCTCAGCACTTGATGATGTCGCAATCACTTGAACGTGTTCTGAAACTTGTAAGTCATGCTCTTGTAGCATACCCATAATTTTTTCTTGATTTCCATATAGACGAAATTGAGCTAACTGTAATTGAATTGCCTTAGCTACTGCTTCAATTACTTCATGATCTTCAGCCACTGCTACAGCCACAGTTTTTTTAGGCTGCCCTGCTGCTTGATCAATTAAGTGTTTTAACTTCATATCTTGTAATCAACCCTTTCCGTCGTCCCTCGTCTATTTAATAAGCAAATATCGTGCCAACTTTTCAAATTGGTCATACCAATTATGAAAACGCATACAAAATACAGTGAAATCAGTACTTTGGAAAATTACATAATATTCTGTCTTAAATCGTTGTTTTTTGCGTACCATGCAATAAATTGCATGGTACGCAATTTATTGCATGCTATTTTTTGCATGGTCATACTTTTCTAACTTGTAATATAAATTTCGAACTGAGATTCCTAACACTTTCGCTGTCTTTGTTTTATTCCCACCAAACTTCTCTAAATATTCATGTATGATGTTCCCTTCAAACTCCGTAACCAAATGTTCAAGGGGCTTTTCTTCTAATTCCGGCAATAAATTATTTCCTTTTAATTCCACTTGGTCTTCCTTATGCAAAGAAGGCAAATGATGTACATCAATATACATCTCATTATAGTTCATAAAAATAATCGCCCGTCCCAAAATATTCTCAAGCTCCCTGACATTCCCCGGCCAATCATACGATCGCAAATATTCAATAGCCGATTCTGTTAACCCTTCTACATTCCGGCCATAATCTTGATTAATTTTTTGAATCAATCGTTCTGATATAGCTGGAATATCTGCCTTTCGCTGACGAAGAGACGGAATTTGAATTGGAATTTTATTTAGGCGATAATATAAATCTTCTCTGAATTCACCTTCCAAAATTGCTTTTTCTAAATTTACATGCGTCGCTGCAATCACCCGAACATTAATAGGAATTGGTTTTGTTCCTCCAACTTTTACAATTTCTTTTTCCTGCAAAACGCGCAATAATTTCGCTTGCGTATTCGCAGACAGTTCCCCAATCTCATCTAAAAAAACACTCCCATTATTTGCTTCTTCAAAGAAACCTCTTTTACCACCTCTTTTCGCACCAGAAAAAGCTCCTTCTTCGTAACCAAACAATTCACTTTCCAATAAAGTTTCCGAGATAGCAGCACAGTTTACACGAACAAACTTATTGTATTTCCGATTACTCCCGTTATGAATAGCGTGCGCAAATAACTCTTTACCAGTCCCTGACTCCCCGCGAAGTAATACGGTTGCTGGTGTGTTTGCTCCCAGCTTTGCTTGCTCTATTGCAGCCATCGTTTCATCAGACGTTCCTACAATATCCTCAAAAGAATATTTCGCTTCTAGCGTCCGAATAATTTGTCTTGCCCGGTTTAATTCATGCGTTAATTTTTGAATTTCGGATACGTCACGAATAACACCAACGCTACCTTTCAATATACCATCAACAATAACCGGTGCGACATTTACAATGACATCTCGTTTTTTCTGACCAATTTTCATATGAATCCCTCGTACCGCCCTACGCGTCCGAAGTACTTTCATATGCATACTTTCCCCCTCTACAATATCAGTCGTTGCAGGTTTTCCAATTATGTCATCCTCTGTAAGGCCTGTTAACTTTGTATAAGCAGGGTTGATGACAAGACCTCTTCCTTTCTCATCTACAACAGAAATCGCTTCCTCAGATGAATAAATAATCGCTTCCAATAAGGTTTGAATTTCTTTTAAATCTGTAACTTCTTCCGCTAAATCTACAACTTCCGTAATATCTTTAAAAATTGCAAATGCCCCTTGCACCTCTCCATCTTCTTTTAAAATAGGAATACGCGTTGTAATAATCTTCTTTTCATTTCCTAACGTCAATTCATGATTTACTTCTATTTGTTTCGTTCGTATAATACGAAGTAACTTACTAGTCGGAATTACTTCTAAAATATATTTCCCAGTCGCTTCTTTCGCTTTATAACCCGTTATACGTTCTGCACTTTTGTTAAATAATTTCACATAACCTTCTGAATCAATGACAATCATTCCATCATGAGTAGAATTTAAAATCAAATTTCCTTGCTGCGTTTGGCCTTTCAGTTTTTCAATTAAATTCTCTTTCTCATGTGCCAACTTCGTAACAATCTTCGCAACATCCCCTGGTATAAGGAGTGTATTTTCTTGCTTTTTTGCGAATAAAACCTTATGTAAATGGTAATCACCACTCATATCAAAAATTACATCCACATCCACTGTAAGAAAAGAATCTAAATCTTCTCCAACCGCAATACCTTGTTCTTGCGCAATCTGTAATCCTTTTGCATTCGGATTTATATCGATAACCCCAACGACTTTAAATATATTCGAATTTTGCAGCAAACCAAGAATCGTACTTCCACCTTCGCCCGCTCCAATAATTAATACTTTTTGTTTCACACATCCCACTTCCTCTCGAAGTATCTCTGCAAGATTTTTCACACCTTTATCTTACTCGTTCAGCAATCACTTGACAAATCCCCTTTCTATATAACATCATTTGATATATACAAAATTATCTGAAAAGGAGCATTATCTATGC
This sequence comes from Bacillus pseudomycoides DSM 12442, assembly GCF_000161455.1. Lineage (GTDB taxonomy): Bacteria > Bacillota > Bacilli > Bacillales > Bacillaceae_G > Bacillus_A > Bacillus_A pseudomycoides. The sequence continues at coordinate 3,543,460 of NZ_CM000745.1, read as the reverse complement.
AGCGTTACCTTGCTCTTCTATTAGCACTCATCCCCATCTCATTAGCAGTGCTAGGTATAAAATTGATGAGAGATACTGTATTTGGTATTCTTTTATCTCCAATCCCTGTATTATGGTTACAATTTTTAATAGGTGTATTCTGCTTTGCAATCGGTTTTTATATCTTTGGAGGCTTTGTTGTACATCGTGATCGTAAACGAAACAAAGTACAAGCTCGTTTCAGAAGATAAAAGAACATAAAAATGAGACCCTTCTAATGAAAGGTCTCATTTTTTCGCTTGTAATAACACTCTCGCTGCTTCTGGATAATCAGTAATAATCGCCGATATGTTCATATCAAAATACTTACGCATAACAGTTTCATCATTAATTGTATAAGGCCGCACTTCAACTCCGCTCTCCATTGTTAATTCAGCTATTGCATCCTGAAGATAACGATAGTTCGGATGAATCGCAGTAGCCCCCATTTTTCGCGCATACGCCCACGGGCTATGTAAACCTTCTCGATACAAAATGGCCGTTTGAATATCCGGAGCCATCATATGACATCTTTTCATACTGTAATGATTAAAAGAAGAAAAAATAACACGATCTTCTAGACCAAACTTTCGTATAAGTGTTATAACTTCTTCTTCTAAACCACAATATGGAATTTTATTATTTTTAAATTCAATATTGAGCAACAAACAATTCGATTTTAGCCATTCTAGCACTTCTTCTAATAAAGGAATTTTGCAAAAACCTACCTTTTCCGAAAACTGGTGACTCGCATCCAATTTTCGCAAATCTTCATATAAGTAATTACGAACGGCACCTTTTCCATTCGTTGTACGATTGACAGTTTCATCATGAATCACAACAACTTTTTTATCCTTCGTAAATTGAACATCTAATTCTATCCCGTCTGCCTGAAACGATTCCGCAGCTTTAAATGAAATCATTGTATTTTCTGGATACGCCCCCGCCGCACCGCGGTGCGCGAATATAAGAGTCATCCTCACTCCCCCAATCTTATGCTATACTATACGAAAAAGGAGGTACTTCTATGAAACCATTACAAATTTCTCCGGATACTGCAATTCGTTTATCAAAAGCTCTAGGTGTTCCACTTGAGCAAATTATGCATATGCCGCAGCACATTTTAGTTCAAAAGTTAGTTGAGCTAGAAAAACAAAATAAAGATGAAGAATAATCCAGTCCTGTTTTGCAGGACTGTTTATTTTCTCTATTCACCATATTTCCACCCATATATATCATAATATCATAAGCAGATTCTTACATAAACTTCAGGAACATATTTATCCCGCTATTCACGGGCAGTAAGACCCCCACCTCAAAATTTATTGACCTTCCTTCTTTATACAGTATTTTATAAGAAAATTATACTGTGTTGAGTTATTTTACTGTGCCAAATATTTGAATTTACTAAACAGGTGGAATGAATATGGTCAGTTATCTAATTGAACATAAAATTGTTACACAAATATCGAGAAATATGTAAACTTAATTTCTTTACATCTTATTCTTGCTATTATTATTTATAAGAATATTCAAAAAGTAGAGGGGATTTCATGAACGTTCAAATGAAGGGGAATGAACAGGTTACAAAGTTGCTAAATGACTGGTATCAATCTATGTTGTCACAACAAAATATACAGGCAACAAAGTTAAAACAAGAAATAGAAGATAGACTTTCCAATATCAAGGAAGATGAACATTTATCATTATATTATTCGTTACTAGATTTTAGATATAAAGTATTAACAGATGGACTTAACATCACAAAAGATAGCTTCGATAAAATTAATTCCTTCAAAATACCTAATAACAGCTTTCTTTCTTATTATTACCACTTCTTCAAAGCAGTTCACAGCACAATTCTTGCAGACTACAATGAAGCGAGAGAACATTTTGAAAAAGCAGAAAAGCTATTAATGTATGTTGTATCCAACGAATTAGAGGAAGCGGAGTTTAATTATCGTTTGGCTTCGTTCTATTATCAAGTTTACAAACCACTTTTAGTAATTGACCACATACGAATGGCAAAAGATATATTTTCTAAACATGTGGGCTACGAAATCAATGTAGCTTTATGTGATAACATTTTCGGGCTATCTTGTATAGATTTAAGACAATTTGAACAAGCCGAAGAAAGATTTAACACTGCTATAGATAGCCTAAACAAGAAAAATGAAAAAACATTACTACTACGTGTTAGAAATAACATCGGATTAATGTATGCGAATCAAAATCTTTCATCTTTAGCAATTCGTCACTTATCAGAAGTTACGGAAAATATGCCAAACCATTTTAAAGCTTTATATTTACAAGCTGATGAAAATATAAAATTAGGTGAAACGGAAATCGCATCTCAATTAATCGAAAAAGGCTTAAATATCTGTAACGAGTTAGAAAACAAAGAGTATCAATATCGCTTTAAGATTTCAGAAAAATCAAACAATTCATCCGATACTCTAGAATTAGAAACTGCTATATTGGCAAGATTTTCATACTTTAGGAAAGAAGAACTATGGGATTGTATTGAGGAATACACCGAACGACTAGCAAATAAATTTTATGCTGAGGAAAACCATTTAAAATCAAGCAAATATTTCTACATGAGTAATGAAGCGAGAAAAAAATTATTAGCTAAAGGGGCGTTAAAGTAATGAAAAAGATTGGATTAACAATAACAGGATTAGCATTAGCTGGAATTATGACTTTTGGTGTTAGCAACAACCCAGGATTTTCGTCATTGAACAAAGGTGACACACCTGCACCTCAAAGACCTGATTTAGCATTAAATATAGGTGATACACCTGCACCTGCCGATAATGGAGGCGATACACCCGCACCTGCTTATGACCATGGACAACCTTGGGGCTTAGCTGATGGAAACACTGGTGCAAGTATTGGAGACCACGGTGGTATTGTAGCACAAGATACTCACGCGGATTTGTAATCAAATTATCAAATAAAGAAAAGGAACGCCAAAACCCTCACACTAGGCGTTCTTTTTTATTGTAAAAATAAAAACCACGAATTAAATCGCGGCTTCTTGAAATACTTCTTGGACATCTATCATAATATCGGAAACATTAACGCCTCTACTCTCGCACATCCCTACCATTGCAGAAATAATTATTTTAAATATTTAATATACGTCCGAATATGAAGAGGTTTTACCTTATCAACATCCATAATCTTTAATTCTCTTTCTAAATATGAAGCAAATAACTTCAACGTTTGGTCATATGACCGAATTATTTTCCTACTTAGATACTTTGCATTACAATGAAGTAAAAAGTTTTCAACATTCATCTGAAAGTTGTTCATACAACAAAAAACCTCCTAGCTATTAGAATAAAAATTTCAATCCAATAAATAGAAGGTTTTTAAATTAACCGCCAATTATCTACGTACTTTATTGCTTACATACGTAATTCATCGGCTATTAAATTTTGTTATGAAATACACTTAACATCTTGATACAACAACACTTACGAAGCCTTATGTTCAAGCCTCAACTTATCTGCAACCATTGCGATGAATTCGGAATTCGTAGGTTTTGCTTTTGACATCGATACAGTATAGCCAAATAAGGACGAGATTGAATCAATATTCCCACGACTCCACGCTACTTCAATCGCATGACGGATTGCGCGTTCCACACGGCTTGCTGTCGTATTATATTTTTTCGCAATATCCGGGTATAAGACTTTCGTAATAGAACCAAGAAGCTCGATATCGTTATATACCATAGAAATTGCCTCTCGCAAATACATATATCCTTTAATATGAGCTGGTACACCAATTTCGTGAATAATGCTTGTAATACTCGCATCTAGATTCTTCGGTTTTCCATCTACTGTTGTTGCAGATCGGAAAGATGGTAGTGGACGTTTAATTGTAGTATTCGTTTTACCGCTTACTTGACGAATATGACCCGTTAAATTTTCCATATCAAATGGCTTTAAAATGAAATAAGAAGCACCTAAATCAACTGCTTTTTTCGTCACATCTTCTTGTCCAAATGCCGTTAACATAATCACATTCGGCTGTCTTAGTCGTTCAATATGACGCATTTTTTCCAGCACCGCTAAACCATCTAAATGTGGCATAATAATATCTAAAACAAGTACATCAGGTTGTTTCTCCTTCAGTAAATTCAAACACTCTTGACCATTATAAGCAATTCCGATTACTTCCATATCATCTTGAGCAGCAACATAACTTTCTAGCATTGATACTAGTTCCTTATTATCATCCACAAGACACACTTTAATTTTCTCCACAGCTTTTCCTCCCTTACCGAATCGATTCTCCCGACATGTGTAAGCTTCTAGGCTACATGAATTGTTCGACAATTGTGTGAAATTTCCCTTTTAAAGTTTCTTAATTTCCGATAAAATCACAAAAAAATATGTTTATCGTTCATTTATTTTCTTTCTTTACACATTCCATCATAGGTTTACAACGAAACGTTCACTCTTTTCTTTTATTTTACAACAAAAAACAGCTCTTGCGGAACTTTTACAAAATTTCAACGAATTTCTCAAGAAAAAAGCAAGCTGATGTTAATCAGCTTGCTTTTTTCTCTTGCTCATAAATATTAATTCCAGCTTCATGTAACATCCATTCAATATGGACACCATACCCTGAAGTTGGGTCATTCACAAATACATGTGTAACAGCACCAATCATTTTTCCATTTTGAACAATCGGACTACCACTCATCCCCTGAACAATACCACCTGTTTTAGCCAACAAACGTTTGTCTGTAACTTTTACAACCATTCCTTTTGTAGCTGGGAACTTTTGTGGTACCGTGCTTACGATTTCAATATCAAATGCCTCTACTTTATCTTGATCGATAACTGTTAATATTTTCGCTGGCCCTTCTTTCACTTGATGAGATAATGCAATCGGCATTGCTTCATCCATTATGCCATTTTTTATACCTGTATTTAATTTACCAAAAATACCAAAAGGACTATTTGTTGTAATATTACCAATCACTTCACGATCCGGTGAAAATCTTGCTAATTTTTCTCCTGGATTTCCATGACTACCGCGTTCGATAGAAGTAACTGTCGAACGAACAATCTGTCCATCTTCTACTTGAATTGGTTTTTTCGTATCATTATCAGAAATAACATGACCAAGCGCTCCATATTTCATCGAATCCGGATGAACAAAAGTCATCGTTCCAATACCAGCAGCTGAATCACGAATATATAAGCCAATCCGATAAGACGATTCACCATTATCTTTTTCTGGTGTTAGTTTCGTATGAATATACTTACCATCTCGTAATAAGACGAGGTTAAGCGGTTCACCTGTTTTTCCGCTATCATGAATAAAAGGTGCCACATCGCTCATTCTTTCAATTATTTTTCCATTAATTTCGGTAATCATATCCCCAACTTGTACACCAGCCACTTCTCCAGGCGATACTTTCCCTCTCTCTGTTTGAATTAAATGATGTCCAACAACAAGTACACCTTTTGTATTCAATTTCACTCCAATTGATTGCCCGCCTGGAATCACTTTAAAATCTTTTAATACTTTCACATTTACCTTTTTTACTGGAAATCCAGCAAGTTGAAAAACCATATCCGCTTCACCATTTTGATGCGAATTTACTACAAGTCCAGATTTCTGTTCTTTATTTGAACTCACTGTAAAAACATGATGATTTGTCGATGAAGCCTGGAAAACTGGAAATGATGCTATTTCGGATTGTTGACCCTCAAAAATAACGAGTTGCTTCGGGGATGAAATAAACGTACGAAGCGGTTTAAAACATCCAATAAAAATTAATGAAACAAGGAGGCAAAGACCTATTATTTTTCGGAATTGCTCTAATTTCAATTCATTCACTCTCCTCGCTCCTACCCCACATTCAGCCTAACGACTTCATCTTTTAATTTCTCCTTGCAACGCTTTGTTTATAACCGGAAGAATCAAGAAATCGTCATTTGAGCAAAAAAGCTATCCATTATTGGATAGCCTCTGCTGTCTGTTTAAAACGATGTGCTTGCGTAAGTAACTCTTTCGCATGTTCCGTCGTTAAATCGGTAATTTCCACGCCAGAAATCATTCGAGCAATCTCCGTTACCTTATCCTCTGTACTTAATACAGTAACTGATGTAATCGTCCGATCATTCGCAACTTGTTTACGGATAAATAAATGTGAATCCGCCATTGATGCTACTTGAGGTAAGTGCGTAATACAAAGTACTTGTGAGTTTACAGATACACGATAAATTTTTTCCGCAATCGCTTGTGCCACTCGGCCACTCACTCCCGTATCTACTTCATCAAAAATGACCGATGCAACACCTTGATGCTTAGAAAAGATACTTTTCAGAGCTAAAATAATACGAGATAACTCTCCACCAGAAGCTACTTTTGAAAGTTGTTTTAATGGTTCACCTGGATTTGTTGAAATATAAAATTCCACATGATCGTATCCATCTGCCGTAAGTTTCACTGGTGTCCCTTCTAGAAATGGATCATCATGGCTTCCTTCTCTTTTCTTAATCCTCACTTCAAATTTCGTTTTTTCCATATACAATTCTTTTAATTCTTGGTGGATTGCGTTCGTAAGACGATCTGCAAGTTGATGACGCATATTGCTCAATATTGTTGCTTCCTTCAAAATTACACTTTCTAATTCTTTTAATTTCTTTTTCGTCGTTTCAATATGTACATCTTTATTTTCGATTGTAAAAATTTCTTGCTCTATTTTATCAGCATACGCTAAAATCTCTTCTACAGTATTTCCATACTTTCTCTTTAGCATACGAATTTCATTTAAACGCGTTTCAATTTCATCTAAACGATTCGGGTCATATTCCATTATATCTAATCTTTCACGGAGCTGATAGGCAACCTCTTCTAATAAGTAGTAGCTATTTGCAATCGAATCATGGTTCTCTTGATACGCCTCATCTAGGTGTGTAATACTCTCCATTTGTCCCATCGCATTTCGCACATGATCAAGTCCACTACCATCTTCGCTTAACGAACGGTATGCATCACCAAGCGCTTTATAAATCTTTTCGAAATTAGAGATTTTTAATCTCTCTTCCGTCAATTCATTTTCTTCATCGACTTTCAAATCCGCTTTACGAATTTCTTCGTGCTGGAATTGAATTAAATCTAAGCGATGTGCCATCTGCTGTTCATTCTCTGTTAAGGATTTCAGTTGTTTTTTTAACTGCTCATACTCACCGTATACGCCCTGATATATTTCTAATTGGTTCACGATACGATCCCCATCAAAATGATCGAGCATAAACAAATGGCGTTCCTCATTCATCAAATCTTGCGTTTCATGTTGTCCATGAATATCAACAAGTGTTTTCCCAATTTCTTTTAATATACTCAATGTAACAAGTTTACCATTTACACGACATACACTTTTTCCATTCGCAGCGATGTCACGTTTTAAAATGATCATCCCATCTTCAATTTCAATGTCCAGCTCTTCAGCTTTCGTAATACATGGATGTTTATCATCCTCTATATAAAATAAACCTTCAATTTCAGCTTTTTCTGTTCCATATCTAACAAATTCTGCTGAACCGCGGCCACCAACAAGTAAGCTGATTGCATCAATAATAATTGATTTTCCGGCACCTGTTTCACCACTTAAAACTGTTAAACCTTTTTGAAAAGAAATATTTAATGACTCAATAATAGCAAAGTTTCTAATCGATAATTCCGATAACAATGCCCCATTCACCTCGTTATAAACTAATCCCCTAAAAAGGGCTTTCGCTAAGCGCTTTTCACTCTGCGTTTATCATATATATTGTATGTATAAATTACTCTTCTAGCCCGCTCCATTGTACCAAACATTCGTTTTACGGGTCAATCCATCGATTTCCTAACTTCATTCTAGAAAAACACCATATTTCACTTCACATTCATCTATTTTTCCTAGAATAAAAAATATCTTGTTTACTTTCTGCTTTTAGCAAAAGAGTAAACAAGATTCTTTTGTTACAACATATTTAAGAAACGATCTGATACAACACCTGTATCCTCAGGCGTACGGCAAATAATTAAGCAAGTATCATCACCACAAATGGTTCCAATAATCTCATCCCATTCTAAATGATCAATAAGTGCTCCAAGCGCGTGCGCGTTACCAGGTAATGTTTTTAACACAAGCATATGTCCTGCTGTGTCTAACTTTACAAACGAATCGACTAGATTACGTTTTAATTTTTGCAACGGGTTAAATCGTTGATCTGCTGGTAAGCTATATTTATAGCGACCATCATGCAATGGCACTTTTACTAAGTGCAACTCTTTAATGTCACGCGATACAGTTGCTTGCGTTACATTAAAGCCTTCATTACGTAAAATATCAACTAGTTCATCTTGCGTTTCAATTTCTTTATTCGCGATAATTTCTCTGATTTTAATATGGCGCTGACCCTTATTCATACATTTGCACCTCACACTATCTCTTACCATAGTTTAAACATTGGTATACTTCACTTATTTATGTTAACTTATAATCGTTTACTTGTACATAATTGTTTTTACAATCATTATACAATTCCAACAAAAAGAGGAACAACAACCGTTATTCCTCTTTCCCTTTTTGTTTTAAGACCTCATGAGCTTCTGTTACAACTTGCTCTACAGAAACCAGAGAATGCTTTTCGCCAATCTCACGTTCACCATGCCACTTTAAATGAACTAAAAACTCAATATTTCCGTCCCCACCTGTAATTGGAGAAAATGTTAAGTTTTCAACATCATACCCTTCTTTTATTGCGAAATCAACAATCATTTCTACGACAGCTTCATGAACTTTACGATCACGAACGATGCCCTTCTTCCCGACCTGCTCTCTTCCAGCTTCAAATTGTGGTTTAATTAAAGCCGCAACATCACCATTTGGAGTCAATATCGTTTTTAAGACTGGAAGAATTAATTTTAACGATATAAACGAAACATCAATGCTAGCAAACTGCGGCAAGCCACGCTCTAAATCAGTCGGTGTTACATAACGAAAATTCGTCCGTTCCATAACAACAACGCGCTCATCTTGACGAAGCTTCCAAGCAAGTTGATTGTACCCTACATCTAAAGCGTAAGATAACTTCGCACCATTTTGCAGCGCACAATCTGTAAAGCCACCAGTTGATGAACCAATATCTAACATAATTTTATCTTGTAAATCAAGATGAAAAGTCTCTAATGCCTTCTCTAACTTATAACCGCCACGGCTCACATATGGCATAACTTGTCCTTTTACCGTAATCGGTGTATCTTGTGGAATTTTTTCCCCTGGTTTATCGAGTCTCATTTCATTTGCATATACAAGACCCGCCATAACAGCGCGTTTTGCCTTTTCACGCGTTTCTATAAGTCCTCGTTCTACTAATAGTACATCTACTCTTTCTTTTTTTACACTCATTTGTTACGCCCTTTTTTGTTTTGATGGAATCATTGTATGAATGCGGTCCACAACAGCATCTGTCGTTAAACCAATTTCTTCTAACAACTTTGTAACACTACCGTGTTCAATGAAATGATCTGGAATTCCCATTCGTTCGATTAAAGCACTATGATACCCATGCTCAGTAGCAAATTCTACTACACCTGTACCAAATCCACCGATTAAACAAGCTTCTTCAATTGTTAAAATCGGCATATTCTTACCTAGGAGTTCATGTAAATATGATTCATCCATCGGCTTAATAAAACGAGCATTCACGACTTTCACTGAAACTCCAGCTTTTTCGAGACGCTCCGCCGCTTCCAGCGCCATCGGAATCGTTGTACCAAATGTCAAGATTGCTGCTTGCGTACCTTCTTTTAAGGTTTCCCATGTACCAATTGGAATAGCTTTGAGTTCTTCATCCATTTTAACTCCAAGTCCATTTCCGCGCGCATAACGCAGAGCAATTGGACCATCTTCATATTGCATTGCCGTATATACTAAATGCTGCCCTTCATTTTCATCTTTCGGCATCATGAGCACCATATTTGGCAAGTGGCGTAAAAACGCGATATCAAATACACCTTGATGCGTTTCACCATCTGCTCCAACCAATCCAGCACGGTCAATTCCAATGAAGACATTTAAATTTTGACGGCATATATCATGAACAACTTGGTCATATGCACGTTGTAAGAATGTTGAATAAATCGCTAAGAACGGCTTCATTCCCTGCGTTGCCATCCCAGCTGCCATCGTTGTGGCATGTTGCTCAGCAATTCCCACATCAATCATACGATCTGGAAATTCTTGATGAAACTTTTCAAGCTTAGAACCAACTGGCATTGCTGGTGTAATCGCAACGATACGCTCATCAGTTCTTGCAAGCTTACGAACTGTCTCACTTACAACCGCACTCCACGCCGGTGCAACTTCTTTTGGCTTTACAAAATCACCAGATTCGATTTTATATGGTCCTGTTCCATGCCAAGTTCCAATCACATCGCTCTCTGCTGGTTTATAGCCTTTTCCTTTTTTCGTAATCACATGAACAAGTACCGGGCCTTTTGTTTTCTTTGCATATTGAAGCGTTTCAAATAAGTTTTCATAACTATGCCCATCAACAGGACCTAAATATGTAAACCCTAACTCTTCAAAGAAGACACCTGATACAAGTAAATATTTTAAACTATCTTTTACTTTTTCTGCGGTTGCTGCAACTTTCCCACCAACTGCTGGAATTTTCTTGAGTAAATACTCTAGTTCATCCTTCACCCATTGATATTTTCCAGCCGTACGCAGGCGACCAAGAACGTTATGAAGAGCTCCAACATTCGGAGCAATTGACATTTCATTATCATTTAAGATAACAATCATATCTGTTTTTTCATGCCCGATATGGTTTAATGCTTCTAAAGCCATTCCACCAGTCAAAGCACCATCCCCAATAATTGGTATAATACACTCTTTCGTTTTCTTTAAATCACGTGCTAAAGCCATTCCCATTGCAGCAGATAATGAAGTCGAACTATGACCTGTTTCCCATACATCATGCTCACTCTCGCAACGTTTTGGGAAACCACATAGACCTTTATATTGTCTTAATGTGCCAAACTCTTTTGCACGCCCTGTTAAAATCTTATGCACATAGGATTGATGTCCTACATCCCATAAAAATTTATCTTTTGGACTGTCAAATAATTTATGCAGAGCAATTGTGAGTTCTACTACACCTAAGTTAGGAGCAATATGTCCACCTGTTTGAGAGAGCTCTTCAATTAAAAACTTCCGAATATCCTCACTCAATGCCTCTAGTTCGCTGATAGACATATCTTTCAAAAAACTAGGGTTTTGAATTTGCGTTAGATCCACATGGATCACTCACTTTCGTTTCATAATCTGTCAATATGGCAAATATTACAAAAAAATATTTGCACAACACAAGAAATTCTTCAATATCATTCCTATTTTCTATCCTGCTTGAACAGACAATTCGTCATCTTTCTCTACATTCTTAGAAAACGAAGTATCCCTTTCAAGTAAGAAGCCTACATGAATCATAGCTCCTCTATCCGATGAAAAAAGAGCCGCTAACACAAAGTGATAACGGCAACGTAATCTAGATATATTTTTGCCAATAACAAGAAAAGAAAAACCTTTTTCTACATTTATACCACAAAATAATAAATGACTCAACAAATGAAAACGTTCTTACATTAGTTATTACGCTTTGCGATCAAATCACAAATAGATAATAAATACTCATCTTGTAATTGTAAAGATGCTATCGCATCTTTCGCTTTAACAATTGTTTCTTCTAAGATACATTTTGCCTCATCTATAGTAAATAACGTCGTATATGTACTTTTTTCATTGGAAGCATCACTACCAATCGGTTTTCCAATTTCTTCTTCCGTACCTTCTACATCTAAAATATCATCTCGAATCTGGAAAGCCAGACCAATATATTTTGCAAATGCAAGTAGTTTCTTCTCTTGTTCTGGTGTTGCTCCTGCAAGTACCGCTCCTGCAAGCACGGCATATTCTAATAACCGCCCTGTTTTATGCTTATGAATATATTCTAATTCACTAAGCTCAAGCCGCTTTCCTTCCGCTTCCATATCCGCTACCTGTCCAGCAACCATTCCTTCTGGTCCAGCTGCTTTTGCAAGTTCAAGCGCAAGTCTTAGCTTTGTTTCTGTAGAAATGTCTTGATGATGATACGCTGTCACTACTTGGAAAGCATGTGTTAACAAGCCATCTCCCGCTAAAACGGCCATCGCTTCACCAAACACTTTATGGTTTGTTGGTTTTCCCCGTCTTAAATCATCGTCATCCATACATGGTAAATCATCATGAATTAACGAATAGGTATGAATCATTTCAAGAGCACAAGCTGCTCCTATACCCAGTTCTCTTTCCTTTTCAAACGCTTGCAACGTTGCAAATAAAAGTAACGGACGGAGACGCTTTCCGCCTGCTTCCAATGAGTATGTCATCGCTTCGCGAAGTACATTTGGACATTGTAATTGATTTGCATAGCGTACAAGCTGCTCCTCGACGAAAGTTTTACTCTCTTTCACAAAAGCATCAAAAGCTACATATGCCACTATGCTTCATCTCCTACAGCAGTAAATGGTTTAAGTTCTCCATCTTCTCCAAGGATAACTGCCATTTGTTCTTGTACATCTTTCAATTTCTCATCACATAGCTTAGACAACTCCATACCTTCTTTAAAATATGAAATCGCCTCTTCTAAAGGAACATCGCCTTGTTCGAGCTTAGAAACAAGATGTTCAAGCTGAGAAATTGCTTCTTCAAAGCTTAATTTATTTTCCATTGTTCAATTCACGCTCCTCTATGCCCGATACGCTACAATCTAACACTCCATCTTGTAATTGTACTGAAACAACATCACCAAGGCCGACATCTTTCACACTTTTTAACACTTGCTTTTTTTCACTATATACGAGCCCATATCCTCTCATCATTACTTTAAGTGGACTTAGTGCCTCTAATTTTTGAGCCGCCCTCATAAACGCAAACTCTTTCGTTTGCAGTAATGTTTGCATTTCACGTTGCAATTGCTTTTGCAACGTTTCTACCCTTGTTTTTGTTTGTACAATCTTTTGAGAGGGATGATGCTTCTCCAAATAAAATGAGAGCTGTTTTAACTGATTTACCTTTTTCTCTACATAGCGTTCTTTCACCAAAATAAGCTGTTCAAGAGTACGATCTAACTGTTCTTCTTTTTGCTCATACACTTGCTTTGGATAACGAAACGCATACGATTTTTGAAGTGTTTGCAGTTGTTCTTGCTTTTTATGTAACATCTCTCGCATTGCCCTTTGCAGGCGAAGGGTTCGTTGTAACACTTTCTCTTGTAATTCAATTATATTTGGTGCTGCAAGTTCTGCTGCTGCCGTTGGAGTTGGTGCACGTAAATCTGCTACAAAATCAGCAATTGTAAAGTCTGTTTCATGTCCAACTGCCGAGATGATTGGAATTTCACTTGCAAAAATCGCACGTGCAACCATTTCTTCATTAAAGGCCCATAGTTCTTCAATGGAACCGCCCCCACGACCGACAATTAAAGCATCTATATCCTTCATCTCATTCGCTGTTTGAATCGCTTGTACAATTGAGGGAGCCGCAGACTCCCCTTGTACAAGTACCGGAAATACAATCACATTCCCAATTGGATAACGACGTTTAATCGTCGTTATAATATCCCGAATCGCAGCTCCTGTTGGAGATGTAATGACACCAATTGTTTTCGCATAGGCAGGGATTGGCTGTTTATAAACTTGAGAAAACAGCCCTTCTTCCTCTAATCGAACCTTTAATTGCTCATAAGCTAAATGAAGATTACCAATTCCATCAGGCTGCATATCATGAACATAAATTTGGTATGAACCACTTGCTTCATAGACAGAGATTTTTCCTTTTACAAGTACTTTCATTCCATCTTCTGGTCTGAATTTTATATTGCGATTATGACCCGCAAACATAACCGCTGCTATTCTTGCATTTTCATCCTTTAATGTAAAATACATATGGCCACGGCTATGACATTTAAAGTTTGAAATTTCTCCTTTTAACCAAACAGACTGCAAATGCGGGTCATACTCTATTTTTGTTTTTATATAGCGTGTTAATGCTGTAACGGTTAAATATTGCTTTTCCATCTTTCTCTCCTCATAGCCGATTCAAATTATTTACAAACAACTCCTGCGCGTTTTGCAGATTCTACTGTATTATGAAGGAGCATTGTAATTGTCATTGGGCCGACACCTTTTGGTACTGGTGTAATGTAACCCGCAATATCAAGTACATTTTCAAAGTCAACATCACCGCACAGCTTACCTGTCTCTAAACGGTTGACACCAACATCAATTACAACTGCACCTTCTTTTATATAGTCAGCTGTTACCATTTTTGGTCTTCCAACAGCTACAATTAAAATATCAGCTAACTTTGATAATTCTTTTATATTTTTCGTTTTGGAATGGCAATATGTTACAGTCGCATTTTCATTTAAAAACAGCTGTCCCACTGGTTTTCCAACGATATTACTTCTTCCGATTACAACAACGTGTTTTCCTGAAATATCAAGATTTGTTTCTTTTACTAATTCTACAATGCCATGTGGTGTACATGGAAGAAATGTATCTTGACCTGTCATCATACGGCCAACGCTGATTGGATGGAACCCATCTACATCCTTTTCAGGTGAAATTCTTTCAATGATAGCTTTCTCTTCAATATGTTTCGGTAAAGGCAATTGTACTAATATACCATTAATACGGTCATCTTCATTTAAGCGATCAATTTCAGCTAACAAACGTTCTTCTGTAATTGTATCTGGAAACTCAATTAACTCTGAATAAATTCCAACTTGTTCACAGCCCTTTTCTTTTCCTTTTACATAAGAACGAGATGCTGGGTCTTCTCCAACTAAAATAACGGCTAATCCTGGTACAATCCCTTGCTCTTTCAACTTCACAACTTCTTCTTTCAATTGTGCTCGTTTTTTCTCCGCAACTTCATTTCCTTTGATGATTACTGCTACCATTTAAGATTCCCCCTTAAAGAAATTACAGTGTGTCTTTTATATTAGATAAAACGCCGTTTATAAAACGACGAGATTCCTCATCCCCAAATGTTTTTGCAATTTCAATTGCTTCGTTAATTGTTACATTGTGTGGAATTTCTTCCATGTACTTCATTTCATACACAGCTAGACGTAAAATACTGCGATCTACAATACTAATACGTTCTAATTTCCACTTCTTTAAATTTTGACGAATTGCTTCATCAATTGCTTCTTTATGTTCTACACAACCAACAACAAGTGATTCTAAAAACTCATTTGTTTCTTCGCCTTCTTCTAGCGTATTTTCCACCGCTACTTTCGGCTCTAATTCTCCAGTAATATCCATTTGGTATAATGCTTGCATGGCTCTTTCTCTAGCCGTCCTACGTTTCATTGTAACTCTCCTTTATACTTCAAGTCTTTCCTTATGTTTTGTTATATTATTATAATTTATAAGCCGTCAATTTACTTACTCTTACAGTTTTCATTGATTTTTCAACCTTATAATACAATGATAATAACACAATTTATCGTTTCATACACGAGTTACAAGGCTGAAAAATAATAAAAAGATTAACTTCAAGTTCCATACCTTATCACAATGTACGTTTTTTGAAAAAACGTATCATTCCCTTTTTATATTTTGTATTTTTTAAAATAGTATAATAATTTAAAGGTTTCGTGCATGAAGAGATGAAACGAGAAAAAAGGTGCCTATTTGACAAGGCACCTTCTCATTCTTATACTGGCTCGATTTCTGTTTTTTGCGTTTCGAATGTTACGCCAACGATGTGAATATTTACTTCTTTCGGCTCAAGACCCGTCATTGTAAAGAGTGCTTGGCGAATATTATCTTGAATTTTTTGTGCAACAACTGGTATTGCTACACCAAAATACATGACAACATAAACGTCAACGATAATATCGTCGTTTACTAATTCAACCTTCACGCCTTTACCGTGATTTTTCTTTCCTAACTTCTCAACAACATCTGTAGCAAAGTTGCCGCGCATTGCCGCTACGCCATCTACTTCAGCAGTTGCGATACCTGCAATTACCTCAATTACTTCTGGTGCAATTTCTACTTTTCCAAGGGTTGTATCTTGACCCATATCTAACATATGTTCAGCCATGAAAAAAACCTCCTTTAAATGTATCACTGCGTCACAAGTTCATGCTCTTCCAAAAATTTAGTATTAAATTCCCCTTTTATAAAATCAGGATGATCTAGCAATTGTAAATGGAACGGGATTGTCGTATGTACGCCTTCAATGACAAATTCACTAAGTGCTCGCTTCATTTTTGCAATTGCTTCTTCACGTGTTTTTCCGTGAACAATTAATTTCGCAATCATCGAATCATAAAAAGGTGGAATTGAATAACCAGGATAAACAGCTGAATCGACGCGAATACCAAATCCTCCTGGTGGTAAGTACATTTCCACTTTCCCTGGAGATGGCATAAAGTTTTTGGCAGGGTTTTCCGCATTAATTCGACATTCGATTGCCCAACCTTTAAATTGTACTTCTTCTTGCTGTAGCGATAGCTTTTCTCCTGAAGCAACACGAATTTGCTCTTTAATTAAGTCCATCCCTGTTACCATCTCTGTAACCGGGTGTTCTACTTGAATTCGCGTGTTCATTTCCATAAAGTAAAAGCTTTTCGTTTTATATTCATAAATAAACTCAACCGTACCAGCACCTGTATAATCAACCGCTACCGCTGCTTTTACTGCCGCTTCACCCATTTTCTCACGAATATTTGCATCAAGAGCAGGAGAAGGACTTTCTTCTAATAGTTTTTGCAAACGGCGCTGAATTGTACAATCACGCTCTCCTAAATGAATCGCATTGCCATGTGCATCTGCCATTATCTGAATCTCAACATGGCGGAAATCTTCAACGTACTTTTCTAAGTATACACCAGGGTTTCCAAAAGCGGTACTAGCTTCTTGCTGTGTAATTTGAATTCCCTTTATAAGCTCCTCTTCATGACGTGCAACACGAATACCTTTTCCGCCGCCACCTGCAGTTGCTTTAATAATAACGGGATATCCAATTTGATTTGCAAGTTCCATTGCTTCTTCTGTGTTTTTTATAATCCCTTGTGAACCTGGTACAATCGGAACCCCTGCTTCTTTCATTGTATCACGCGCAACGTCTTTTGTACCCATTTTTGAAATTGCTTCTGGGCTAGGTCCGATAAAAATCAAGTTACATTCACGACATAGTTCTGCAAAATCAGCATTTTCGGCTAAAAATCCATAACCAGGGTGAATTGCATCACAACCTGTTAATTTTGCAACGCTTATAATATTCGTCAAATTTAAATAGCTTTCTTTCGACATTGTTGGCCCAACGCAATACGCTTCATCTGCGATTTGCACATGAAGTGATTCTTTATCCGCTTCTGAATAAATAGCTACTGTTTCAATATTCATCTCTTTGCAAGCACGAATAATTCGCACAGCAATTTCCCCACGATTGGCTATCAATACTTTTTTTATCATCACAAAGACTCCCTTATTACGCTTTTACAAGAAATAGCGGTTGTCCATACTCAACAAGTTGTCCGTTGTTCACAAGAATTTCAACAATCTCTCCATTTACTTCTGCTTCAATTTCATTAAAGAGCTTCATCGCTTCAACGATGCAAACGACTGTACCTTCTGAAACGCGATCCCCGACACTTACATATGCAGGCGTATCTGGTGAAGAAGATGCATAGAATGTTCCAACCATCGGTGATGTGATTGTATGTAAATTCTCATCTTGAACAGCTTTCTTCTCTTCCTGCTTCGGTACTTCTACCTGCGCCGCTGCTACGGCTGTTTCCATTTCTACCGCTTGCGTTTGTAATGCTTGTTTCACTACTGGCGTTGTCTGTACAGACACAACTTCATTCCCACGCTTTTTCATTTTAATTGTCGTGCCATCTTTTTTGTATTCAAATTCATCAATGTTAGAGCTATCAATTAACTTAATTAATTCACGAACTTCTTGAATTTTAAACATATAAAATCCACTCCCATACACTTGTTTGTCCCGTTCTTACAGATACTGAACATATAAAAGCAAACTATGTTGTCTGTAAAGATACGATTCATTCTCCTAGAGAAATCATTCCTATAACATTTACTAATAGAAACTTTTGCTACTCTCATCTTACGATAAATATTTTCAACATTCCAATTTATATTTCTTTACGATAAATCGAAACTCCTGTAAAAAATATTATTTCACTAAATAATTTATTACCTAGTAATAATACCAAGTTTCACTCAAAATTGGCAAGACCACTTCATAAAAAACATGTTTTTTCTCTTTTTTCATTTAAAATTTAGAGCTCTTGATTTATTATTCTCATCTTATTTTAACTATGTACAACAACATATTTTACAAAATATTATTTTTTTATTTACAAGCCGTTCATCCTTCCTTCACATACGAATAGTATGTTCAAAGTAAAGTAAAATATCTTAATAGTGAGGTGCAGAAACATGATATGGCTCATCTTGTTCTTACCAGCTGTATTAATCTGGCTCATCGTTGTCTTCACTCATATAAAATACGGAAAAAGCAACCACCATTACCACGAACCTTTAATTTTTTACTCTCAGCGCATTTCTCCTTTCCGAGGAGAAAACATTGAAATAGCACAAAAAGATGAAATAGAAAAAAGCTATCGAAAACGATAGCTTTTTTCTATCCGGCTGTTCGCGAGTAGTAATCCTCCAGCTTATCATAGCTCGTAATACATATTTAAAATTTATTTTACTGGATCAAACTTGACGCCTACATCCTTGGATCCTGCCTCAGCACGAACAAGTTGGATAATTTTATTTGCTTCTTTTTGAGAATGCTTCGTAGCTTTTACTGTTACTTTAATATCAGTTCCATCAGCTCTTACAAGCGCATCTTTATAGCCACCTTGTGATTTAATAACTGTTTCAAGCAACCCTTCCTTTGTTTCCATCTGATCGATTGCATTTAATTCATCTTTCGCTTTACTTATTTCTTCAGCGGAAGATTTCGTTGATTTCATAACATCTTGTAATTTTTCTTTCTCTGCACTGCGTTGATCTTCCATTTTCAAACGAAGTGCTGTAAAGTTTTCATCACTTGATTGAACTGTTACATTGCCTTCTTTTTTGCTTGTCTCTTTTTTACTATCATCTTTTTTCTCTGTTTCTTTGCCCGATGTTTCTTTCGTTGTTTCTTTTGGAGTAGCTTCTTTATTAGATGTTTCTTTTGTCGTTTCTTTTGTCACTTCTTTTTCAACACCTTGCTTTTCTTGTCCAACCTTTTCACTCGCTGTTGGTGTTGCAGTATTCATTTTGTCAGGCGTTGTTACATAATAGACAGATAACACAACAACTAAACTTAGCATTGTTAGTAACCAAACTGTTTGTTTTTTCAACACTTTATTTCCTCCCTAACCCTTTTTTGGTAGTACTGCTACGCGGTGTGATGGTACATCAAGCATACGTGTCACCGCTTCCTTTACCATTGCTTTTATTTGTATATTATCCACCCCTTTTGCTACGACAAGGACACCTCTCACTTTTGGTTTCTCTGTTCGCAATACAATCGGAGTTTCTTTATCACCTTCGCGTATAATCACCGTTTTTTCATCAGTTGATTCATCTTCAACTTGTCTTTTTCCTCCAGTTTTATCTGTTTCACCTGTTGTTTGCGATCGTTTCACAATATTTTTTTCAAGTATTTTTTCTTCTGATGAGTCCAAATTCACTTCAATAGACACATCTTTAACCCCTGTTATATCTTCTAATGCTGCTTTCAATTCTTGTTCATATGCTTTTTCGTATTTTTCTATAGCTGACATGTTCTCGCTCTTTTTTTGTCCAAAAGTCGGCACATCTTTTTCTGAATCTTGACTTGTCTTTTCTTTAAACACAGGCACTTCTTCTTTTTTCGGTTGAAAGAAATTACTAAAAAACATAAGCAACATTCCAAGTATGAGTAGGACAAGCAAAAACTTAGGTGTTACTTTTTTTCCTTTCTCCCTATCATCTTTTTCGTCCCCTTTCAATAAGTTGCGAAAAAATGAGAATTTCGAGTTTTTATCTTTATTGTCCATTTACTCTACCTGTCCCCCCTTCCATTTGAACTTGGATTTGTTTATCCTCTAGCTGCCACCTGCTTGAAAAGAACTGTTTCATTTCTACATTTGTTTCTTCCGAAGTTTTCCGAGGCGCTCTCGTATTAATTTCAACTGGCTTTACTGTTTCAATTGCATCGTTTTTCTTCACTTCAGCTTCTTTTAGCGTCACAATAACAGATTGAATATCTTTTGCCGCTTTTACTTCTTCCTTAGTTTCTGCTGCAATTATTTTTATTTCAGACACTGTCACGCCATACTTTTTCTCAAATTCTTTTCCAACTTCTTTTTTCATTTTGACAGCCATCTCTTCTAAACTATATGCACGTGTTAGGGCTTGTATTTCTTTTTTCTTTGTATCAATTGAATTTTTTATCGATCCGTCCGCTACGTATTTTTCTTGATTAAAATTCGCAATCACTTCATTTACATCCATTTGTAATAACTTAAATAGCGGCGTTAAGATTAAAACGACTAACAATAAGCTCACAACAAATTTGACATACTTTTGTAAATTTGAATTAGGAAGGATAAGATGCAGCATCGTCGCTAAGAGCAAAAAGACGATAATATTTCTAATCCACTCTGTAACAAATTGCATACTCGTCACCTCCTATCGCATCATGAGGGTAATGTTCCCCGCGGCAATAATAATGGTAATGCTTAAAAAAAACATAAAGGATACGATAGCTAAGCAGGCAAATACATAAATGATACTTCTTCCTATAATATCTAAACATTTAATAATAGCTCCTCCGCCAACTGGCTGTAGTACTGCCGCTGCGAATTTATAAATAAACGCGATACAAAAGATTTGAATCGCTGGAAAAGCAACGATTAAACATAAGATAACAAGCCCGATAATCCCGACCGTATTCTTTAATAACCCAGAGGCGCTAATAACAGTATCCGCCGCTTCTGTAAACATCCGCCCTACCACAGGAATAAAATTTCCCGTTACAAACTTCGCTGTTTTAACAGCTATACCATCAGCAACTGCTGTTGCTGTCCCTTGCACAGATAATACGCCTAGAAAAACTGTTAGAAAGATACCAATAATCCCAACACTTACATTTTGCAGGAGCTTGGACAATTTCGTAACTTTATATTGATCACTCATTGTACTTACAATGCTTAAGATGGTCGCAAGTAATAAGAGCGGAAGAACAATATAGTTCATAAGCAGCCCACTTGTATTCATTAAAAAAATGATAATCGGATGGAAGAAGGATACTGATACAACCCCGCCTCCGGTCGCTATGAGTGCTAGGAGAATAGGAAGCAAAGCTAATATAAAATCTACCATCGTTTGAATCGTTTCTCGTGCATACGTCATGACCACATAAAAACTATTTAAAGCAAAAATAATTAACACCATATATACAACGGCATCTGCAATTTTACTTATGCTACTCTTCGAAAAGGCAGATTGTAGTGATTGTAATAATGCACTGAAAATTGTGAGCATAATGAGCGTTCCAAGTAGCTTTCCATTTGCAACAAGCTCATGAAATAAATATTTTAATAGCCCTATCATCCATTCTTTTATAGAAAATTCCTTTTCGCCCTTTACAAATTCCATAAAACTTCCCTTTTGACTCTCTGGTAAATAACCTCCGTATTTTGTGACAAGCCCGTCCCAAAACTGCTTCACATCTTCGATTCCGAGTTTATCCAATTGTTGATCTACGACGTTTTTTTCTACAGGAGAAGCTTGTACGACAATTGGTAAAGAAAAGAAAAGGAAGCAAGCAAACAGCAGCTTAGCTCCAAACCTTTGCAACATTCACTCCCCCTTATCCCGTAGGTAAAAAACCAAGAATTGTTTCAATTACAACCGTTAAAATAGGAATAGCCATAACAAGAATTAAAATTTTCCCTGCTAATTCAATTTTTGAAGCAATTGCACCTTGACCAGCATCTTTTGTAATTTGTGCCCCAAACTCAGCAATGTAAGCAATTCCAATAATTTTCAGCAGTGTCTCTACATAGACATTGCTTACTTTCGCCTCACTGGCAACTCGCTCAATCATTCTTAAAATAGAATGAATTTGATCGATTAGCAGCAGAAACATGACACTCGCGATGAACACAATAAACAAAGAAGTGATACTAGATTTATGTTGATTTAGCACAGCTGCTAAAAATGTCGCGACGAGGCCCAATCCGACAATTTGTAAAATCTCGATTCGAACCGCCTCCTTTACTGGAAGAGAAAGACACTTTTAATCTTGTCAAACAAAGTATTAATCAAAAATGCAACATGAAATAAAATAACAACAAAACCGACAAGAATAACCCAGTTTGCAATATCCTCCCGCTTTAACTCTTTTAGTACTGTATGAATGAAAGCTAAAACAATGCCGATTCCGGCGATTTGAAATATTAATCCAACATCGATGGACATCGCCTTTCTCCCCCCCTATAGCAGTAAAATTACGATAAGTAGTCCTGCTAGTACACCCAAACTCTTTATCATCTTTTCATATTGAAGTTGAAGTGCTTTCGCTTCACCCTCTTCTCTTTCTAGGTGCGTAATACATAAGCGAATATGCTTTTGCTGCGATTCACGGTCATGCTGCCCTAACGTTTCACCAAATTGCTGCAAAATCTCATATTCAGTTTGTTTAAATGCAGTGAGTTTCCAATTTTCTTGTAAACTTTCAAGCCAAGCCTCTCTAACTGTTTGTTCGCCGCTTTCTAGTCGCTTTGAAAAACTTTGAAATATCCAGTTTAAAGGCTTTGGCATTTGTTTTACTAAGCGCTCTGCTGCTTCTGATAAAGGCGTATGCCCATACATGATTTCAGCTTCTAACGATTGCAGCGCTGCTTTTAAAAGCCTAAGTTGACGCGGGCGTTCACTATATCTTTTGGCATACGAAAAACCAAAGAGAGTGCTCACCGCTACAATTAACACCGCACCAAATATTTTCACCATACGCTTTGAACCTTCCCTCGCCTTTGAACAGGCTTTCCATCTCCATCCTTGACTTGAACAACGGTTCCAGGTCCCTTTGCTTTTGATAGTTCAATAAAGCGATCAAACACACCAAGCTCCATCACAGCCTTTAAAGATGGTCGTTTCATTACATCATCAAAAGAAAATCCGTGAGCACTTATAAAAAGCTGAACCCCCGCATGTACCGCCTCCATAATCGCTTCACTATCTTCCACACGCCCAATTTCATCAACAATTAATACGTCCGGACTCATGGAACGAATCATCATCATCATTCCTTCTGCTTTTGGACATGCATCCAACACATCAACACGCTGGCCAAATTCATATTGCGGAATCCCTTTTACACATCCAGCGATTTCTGAACGTTCATCAACAATCCCCACTTTACAAGAAGGAATTTCATGAGAACGAACCCCTTGACTCATACAACGTGCCACATCCCTGAGAAGTGTTGTTTTCCCTGTTTGCGGAGGGCCAATTACCATTGTGTTTAACCAACGTGAGTCATACAAATAAGATAAGAGTGGCTCAGCTATCCCGATTTTTTGACGGGCAATTCGAATATTAAATGATGACACATCTCGAATCATCTTCACTGCACTTTTCTCTGTAATTACTTTTCCAGCTAAGCCAATCCTGTGACCACCGCGCAAAGTAACATACCCACGCTTTAACTCTTCTTCCATCGTATAAATAGAATATTGACTAAGCTTATTTAATAAGTAGATTGCATCCTCTGCTGTAACGACATAGTCATAAAAGAACACTTCTCCACGAGCAATACATTCAAGTTGCCTTCCTATCCGAACCCTAATTTCTTCTAACGCGCTATATTGTTCACAGCCTTCAATAAACTGTTTCATCGCTTTTGGTAAAACCTCTAATACTTCTTTCATCTGCTTCTCCCCACCATACTTGACTTACTATTTCAGCACTGCAATAAAAATACAGCCAATTCCGAGAGTTAGAAAAAAGAGCTTCAAAAAAGAAATTTCATTTGCAACGCTCGCAATGCCGATCGACATCGTTAAAATTAATACAGTCGGTCCAACAAATGCCAACATACCATTTATAAACAATGCTTTTTTTGCATCATTCACATAAAGCATAAGCAAAGCGGCGAATATCTCCGCACTACCTGAAAACAACCGAAGCAATCCCATGACAAGCACGGATGTTTCCATTGCCGCCAGCCATTGTTTCATTCTCCCACCTTCTCTCCTACTAATTACTTTTCAGTTCACTAACAAAACTCTTATTCCAAAAAGAATATATTTGTACAACCATATGCAGAGGTTGTCTATTTCAGAAGTAAAAACATAATTTTTCACATCAATTACCGTAAAAATCTGAATATTCCCATTAGTTTATGTTATATTTAGTGTACGAAAGGGGATTTTCTATGAATCACGTAACATTATTACCACTCGATTTACAATATGCAGACATCATTTTCACATTATCTAGCGATCCACATGTGAAAGACGCCCTAGGGCTAAAAGTAGAAACTATCGAAGATACAAAAGCATTTATTCGTTTTGCAATGGAAGAAGAACGAATAAAACAATCTCTATCAAGAGTGATTGTAAATGAAAACAAGGAGATAATTGGTATCACCTCTCTCAAACATATCGATCACAAAAAAAAGAAATCTCATATCGGTAGTTGGCTCGGCTATCCATATTGGGGCCAAGGATACAATGAAGCTGCTAAAAAGGAAATTTTTAAAATGGCATTTGAAGAATTAGATCTTACATATGTATTCGCGGGCGCAAAAACAACTAATATCCGTTCGCAAAAAGCGCAGGAGAAATTACCTTATATTTCTCTACATGTAGAAAAACAGTTTCCAGATGAACATATAGCACTAGAAAAAGAGACAAAATCCCCTTGTGTGCTACATGTTATATCTCGTGAGAATTTTTTAAATTGGATGGAATTAAAAAACAAGGAGGCATCAAATTGAAAGCAATTAAATTTTTTGTCACAATCACATTAGAATTTGTTGGTATCTACCTTTTTTCAAAAATGGTTGGTTGGTCATTTATGGAGGCCTTCTTTCTAGGGAGTTTAGCGATATTCGGTGTTATTTGGTTGCTTGCGTTAAATATCAATCTTAATGCCAATATGGATCACACTATATACAAAACAGGGATAGTAAAACCATTCCAATTCATTTGGAGTCCTTACATAATGGGAACAATCAGTCTTATAGCTATCAGTCTTATTACAAGCATCATTTATTATATACCTTATTTCACATAAAAAAAGCACTCGTGATCATCACGAGTGCTTTTTCTAACTATGCACGAGAAACGTATTTACCTTCACCTGTGTTGATGATAAGCATTTCGTCTTCGTTAATGAAGATTGGTACTTGTACAACAAGGCCAGTTTCTAATGTAGCTGGTTTTGTTACGTTAGAAGCTGTGTCACCTTTAATACCAGGCTCTGTTTCTACAACTTTTAACTCAACTGTGTTTGGAAGTTCAACACCAAGTACTTCGCCTTGGTATGTCATAATTGCTACTTCCATGTTTTCTTTTAGGAATTTAAGTTCGCGCTCGATTTGGTTTTCGCCAAGTTCGATTTGCTCATAAGTTCCGTTATCCATAAATACGTGAGACTCACCGCTCGCGTATAAGTATTGCATACGACGGTTTTCGATGTGTGCTTTTTCTACTTTTTCACCAGCACGGAATGTTTTTTCTTGAACAGAACCTGTGCGAAGGTTACGTAATTTAGAGCGAACGAACGCAGCACCTTTACCTGGCTTTACATGTTGG
Source organism: Bacillus pseudomycoides DSM 12442 (assembly GCF_000161455.1). Lineage (GTDB taxonomy): Bacteria > Bacillota > Bacilli > Bacillales > Bacillaceae_G > Bacillus_A > Bacillus_A pseudomycoides. The sequence continues at coordinate 3,517,526 of NZ_CM000745.1, read as the reverse complement.
AAATCAAGCACTTGCCAAAGGGCATTGTCCACTGAAATTGTTAAACCTGTACGAAAATCATTTACTGAAATCATGCAAAAAATCCTCCTGTGTATTACAAAATAATAAGTTCTTTTGGAGATTTCGTGATTACTTCATTACCTTCACTTGTTACAATAATATCGTCCTCGATACGCACACCGCCAACACCAGGAATATAAATGCCCGGTTCTACTGTCACAGCCATTCCTGGCTCAAGTACCGTTTCAGAACGGAATGCTAAGCCTGGTGCTTCATGGATTTCAAGGCCCACTCCATGACCAGTAGAATGTCCGAAATATTCACCGTATCCTTTTTCCGTTATGTAGTCACGTGTTAATGCATCAGCTTCACGACCAGTTAAACCAGCTTTAATGCCGTTCACACCACGAAGCTGTGCTTCTAAAACGACATTATAAATTTCTTTTAATTTATCAGATGGTTCGCCGACTGCAATCGTACGCGTAATATCAGAGCAATATCCTTTATAATAAGCACCGAAGTCTAATGTTACGAAATCTCCTTTTTCTATCACTTTTTCAGATGCCACACCATGCGGCAATGCTGAACGAAGTCCTGAAGCAACGATAATATCAAACGAAGAAGATGTTGCTCCTTGTTTTCTCATGAAAAATTCAAGTTCATTTGACACTTCAATTTCAGATACGCCTGGGCGAATGAATGATAGAATATGTTCAAAGGCAGCATCTGCAATCTGTGCAGCTTCCTTTAATATCTTAATCTCTGAATCCGTCTTAATCAAGCGTAACTTTTCTACAAGCCCAGAAGTTGGAACAAATTCCGCTTCTACCGCTTCTTTATGTGCTGTATAAGAGCTATATGTAAGAGTATCTTGCTCAAAGCCAAGCTTTTGAATTCCTAATTCTTTCACTTGTTTCGCAACTTCATCCAGAATTGGTCCTGTATGTTGCACAATTTCATAACCAACAGCTTGTTTACCAGCTTGCTCTACATAGCGGAAATCTGTAATAAACAGAGCACGATCATTAGAAATAAGTACAACACCAGCTGTCCCTGTAAAGTTCGTCATATATCTACGGCTATATTCATTCGTTAATAAAATACCATCAATACCAGCTTCACCAAATGCATTTCTTAACTTCGTGATCTTTTCCATCAATTTATGCCTCCCTAAGTTTCTCCAATAATGCAAATAACGCTAACTTATAGCCATAAAAACCAAACCCAACAATTTGGCCCGCCGCGACTGTTGCTGTCACAGATTCATGACGAAACGATTCCCGCTGGTGGATGTTAGAAATATGTACCTCAATAACTGGAATCGAAATGCTCGCTATCGCATCTCGAATCGCATAGCTATAATGCGTAAATGCTCCTGGATTTAGAATGATTCCTTCATATATGTCATCAGCCTCATGAATGATGTCAATAAGAGCACCTTCATGATTCGATTGAAAACATTCTAACTCCACTCCCAATTTCTCTGCTTCTTGCTTCATCTCTTCTTCTAATGATGCCAACGTTCCTTTCCCGTATACATTCACTTCTCGAACACCGAGACGATTTAAGTTAGGACCGTTAACGAGGAGTACTTTTTTCATATACTTTAAACTCCTTAATATAAAAAATGTCTATACAACATTCTAACACAGGAGCCACTTATTTGAATAGTTTGTCTACTCCAACCCTTCCCCTTGATTCGCATTGTTCGCTTCAAATGAAACAGAATATGTGATAAACACACCGTATAAAATAAAAATACATATTGTTGTGACAATTGTTTCTTTCGGTAAATGAAGTGCATTTTTTATAACAGGTGCAATAGAACCCAGTCCGAAAAATAAAATGCCCCACCAAAACAGTCCATAGAGTATTCCCGGTAGTATCCCTTCAAATCTTTTGAAAAGAGCCCTATAGAGAAATGCCACTAAAATAGAAAGAAGCCCTATACAAATAATACCCAATACATTTCCCCAAACTCCTTCTTTCCACGATCCAAACGCAAATGGTAAAAGCAAATAGTTTGGTCCGGCTTCTGTAAATGAAAAAATATGAAGAAAATACCATATACATCCCCAAAAAACACCACCAAATAAACCAATCTGTACAATGTTTTTTGTTATTGATTGTTCTTGCTTCACATCGACACCTCCGCTTACTAGTATGTCCGAAACTATTTTGAAGCATGTTTAAATCATGCGAAATTTGTCTATAAAAAGAATAAGAAATGTCTGGCTTCCGTAACAATTTTCCTTGTCAGCAGCTTGTGTTTGTCGATAAAATAAAGGAAACTCGGTGATTGTCAAATCTCACAATGACAGAACCAAGTGTGACAATTGCCTCTTTTCTACATAAGAGAGAAACAAATACAGGTTGGTGTTAACATGGCAGAGGAGACAAAACAAATATACGGTGGGCAAGCGGTCATAGAAGGAGTTATGTTTGGTGGTAGAGAATATACTGTTACAGCGGTTCGTCGCAAAGATAAATCAATCGAATTTTATCGATTACCACGCGTGCGGAATAAAGTATTATCTATGCTAAAGAAAGTTCCATTTCTACGTGGTATCGCCGCTATCGTTGACGCAAGTGCCAATGGAGCAAAACATTTAAACTTTGCTTCGGAACGATTTGACGTTCATCCTGAAGACGATGAACAACTTACACACAAGAAAGAAGAGCAGTCAAAATTAACGATGGTATTAGGAGTAGCCGCAGTCGGAGTCTTATCGTTCATATTCGGCAAAGTCATTTTCACAGCAGTCCCCGCACTTTTAGCGGAATTGACACGACCGATTTTCCCATCTCACACTGGGCAAATTATTGTCGAAAGCATCATTAAGCTCATCCTTTTACTGAGCTATATATATATTGTGTCACTAACTCCGCTCATTAAGCGTGTGTTTCAATATCACGGTGCGGAACATAAGGTCATTAATGCTTACGAAAACAATCTTCCGCTGACAGTAGCAAATGTACAAAAACAAACTCGTCTCCATTATCGTTGCGGTAGTAGTTTTATTATATTTACAGTCATTATCGGAATGTTTGTCTACTTTCTTGTTCCAACTGATCCCCTTTGGGTCAGAGTGGTAAATCGAATTTTATTAATTCCAGTTGTTCTAGGGATTTCTTTTGAAGTCTTGCAATTTACGAATCGATTACGAGATATTCCGGTCTTGCGCGCATTAGGATACCCAGGGTTATGGCTTCAACTATTAACAACAAAAGAACCAGAAGATGATCAAGTTGAAGTTGCAATTGCATCCTTTGAAGAATTATTACGTTTAGAAGAAAAACACTAATAATTTTTTAAAAATGGTACTCAACTCCTTTCCTTGTCGCTAATATACTAATTTTAATATATGTTATTTAGGAGGTGTTCCCTATGAACGGTCGTTCGTTTACGTTCGCTTTATTCGTGCTTATTATTGGGTTAGCAATATTCGGTCTCGTATCATCTGCAATTACAGATCCATACGGAATGGTTAAAAACATTGTCATCATGTTACTTGTTGTTGGTGTCTTTTATTTATTATATAAAATGTTTACAAGTTCCAGCGGTTCCGCCAATTCGCAAAACTCTTATAAGCGTGCTGCGAAACAATCGAACCGAAAATACGGAAAACAAAACGTAGCACCCCTAAGCAATTCTTTATTAAAACGAAATGCTTCTGATGACAAAGTTAAGAAAGGCAATTCATCATTGTTAAAAAGGAAACGAAAACAATCTCATTTAACCGTGATTGAAGGTAAAAAAAATAAAAAGAAAGACCGCGCTTCCTTTTAGGAAATGCGGTCTTTCTTTTATTTATGCTCCCTCACATATTGAAGTACTTCTGTTAAGCTTTTTTCTTTCATACTTCCTAAGCGAAGATGGTGATTTTCAAACTGCAAAGCCTTTGTAACTTCATTTGGAACAACGACACATTTTAATCCTGCCGCAATCGCTGCTTTCAATCCATTTACTGAATCCTCAAACACAACAGCTTCTGAAGAATCAATTTTCAGTTCTTCAATAGCCGCTTTATACAGTGCTGGATCTGGTTTTACTTTCTCCACATCTTCTTTCGTTTTAATTACTTCAAAATACTCCCGAATCCCTAAATCTTCTAAAAACCCAATAACCCATTCTCTTGAAGAACTAGAAGCTAAACCAATTTTTACTCCAAGACCTTTTGCTTCTTCTAAGTATTCTTTCACACCATCACGAGCTACTGGTATTTTCATTTTCTCTTGATGTAAAGCCGAAACTTTTTCTTTTAGCAAGTTCTTATTAAATTGCTCTTTCAATTGTTGTTCAATATATGTATAAAGCACTTCATCTGTTGTTCCAATACATTTTGCAAACTCTTCTAGAGATAAATCTCCACCATATTCGCGAATTACTTCCTGAAAAGCTTGGAACCAAATTGTTTCTGTATCTACAATTAATCCATCAAAGTCAAAAATAATTGCTTTCATTCCGATCCCGCCTTTTACAAAACAATTTTTCACATCTCTATACATTCAACTTAAATAAAGTAAATTCCTCTTCTAAACAAAAAAGGAAACGCCTCTCGTTCCCTTTACTTCCCCTGCTCTTCATTTGCTTTTTGAACACCGCGAAGTGTTTCAATTCGAAGTTCATCTTGCTCAAAATATTGTACTAAATCACCAATGCGGTCAATAGCTTCCCAACTTAAATGATGCTCAATTCCTTCTACATCATTATAAATCTTACTTTCATCCACACCGATGATACGCATAAATTGTTCTAGTAACTCATGACGATATACAAGACGCTCCCCGATTTTTTTCCCTTTTGATGTTAATACAAGCCCTCTATATTTTTCATAAATTAGATACTCATCTTTATCTAACTTTTGTACCATTTTCGTTACAGAGGATGGATGTACACTAAGCGCTTCAGCAATATCAGATACGCGGGCATATCCCTTTTCATCAATTAACAAATAAATTTGTTCAATATAATCTTCCATACTAGGGGTAGGCATCGGCTTCCTCCATCCAATTTTATTTTGTGTTTTCCGCACTAAGCAATCAATAAAATGATACACCAGAAAGGTTATCATGACAAGGGTGGAAACAGACCAAAAGCTATGAAACATAAAAAGAATCTGCATGTATATACAGATTCTTTTATGTGAAATATTGAATTTCAGCATTCGGAAAATATTCGTAACTATATCTTCTTATCGTTTCCTCTAACCTCACTGCATCATCTTTCTGATATACATATTTTCCGATGCCATATCGTCCCCATTTATATTTTCGTTTCTCCTCATCCATTTCGAGTTTCGTATTGGGATAACGTTGTTGTATTACCTTTTTCGCTGGCTTAGTAAAGCGATGTTGAATCAATTCGAATGATAAATTTAGTAGGGTTAAATCTTTTAACGCATCAAAAAGTCGTCCAAATAATTCACGATACCCGTCTTCCCAACCTTCATGCATATAAATTGGAGCAACAATAAAACCAAGTGGGAAATTTGCTCCCGCTACTTTACGGGCTGCTTCAATTCGATCCTCAAATGGTGTGGTACCCGGTTCAAAATAAACAAGCTTTGGCATAAATGGCTTCATATGATCCCCTCCCTCATTTTAGTATGAGCAAACGCACGCTGACAGCGCTGTTTAAAACTTTCCACTTTAGTAACTTGTGTTGCAAGTTACCGAATGTTATAATTCAGATAACAACTACCTTGCACAACAAGTTACTTGAAGGCGGTGACGCAATTGCATAGTCAAATGTTAAAAGGTGTGCTCGAAGGATGTATTTTATATATCATTTCGCAAGAAGAAGTGTATGGATATGAACTGAGTACGAAATTAAACCAACATGGCTTTACATTCGTAAGTGAAGGTAGTATCTATCCTCTTTTGCTACGAATGCAAAAAGAAAAACTCATTGCTGGTACATTAAAAGCTTCTAGCCTTGGGCCAAAGCGAAAATATTATCATGTAACCGATAAAGGGTTCGAACAGCTAGAAGAGTTTAAGAAGAGCTGGGGGATGGTTTCGACAACGGTAAATAATTTATTGCAGGGAGAGTGAGATTGATGAAAGCGAAAGATTTAATTGAGCTGAATAATAAAAAACGCAAACTTCTAACCCCCGAAAATGAAGCTATCTATGGAGATATGCTCATATATTTGCGGTTTACTAGTATTCCACAGGAGCAAATGGAGGAGCTATTATTAGAAATACTAGATCACCTTTTAGAAGCTCAAAAAAATAGTAAAAATGCCTATGATATTTTTGGAGAGGATTTAAAAGCATATTGCGATGAATTAATTAATTCCTCTGAGCACCAAACTACTTTCGAAAAAGGTGCAGTTATTGGCTTTGCAGTTAGTTTATTGTTAGCTATCCAATTTGGATATGATACATTTACGCATGTATTTTTTAATCATGCAAATAAACCAGGGATTCCATTTAGTATCCTAGGAACAATATTGTCAGCTATTATTTTAACCACTGGTACTTTTTTAACTTTTTCCGTATTAAGACGATATTCTTTCACAATGTTAGCGTCTTGGAAGCAAAAAATTATGCTCATATTATCAGCTTGCATACCATTTGGATTATCAGTGTTTTCAGATATTTATTTTAAAACAAAACCTTATTTATCCTATAACTTAACAGTTTGGCAAGGTGCTCTTATTACAATTTCCTTTTACATTTTATACAAAATTTTATATAAAACCTCTAGATTTTAACAGCCTTCAAAAAGGCTGTTTTTCTTCTGTCTAATTTTACAAATTGAAAAATTTCATAAAGAAAAAAAGAAAAATGCAAAATAATTAAAGTTAATTGTTGACGTGATGCTTTTATTATCGGTATCATATTTCTTCGTGAGCAATTATTTTTCGTTATACGATTTTTTTATTATTAATGAATTTTTGAGAGGGGAAATTTGATGTCACTTAAGAAAAAAACGCAAGTACGCACCGGCAAAATGGTACGTGAACTAATGTTAGCAGACGAAGATGTAAATGCTTCGCTAATTATGGTATATAGTGAAAACGGTGTAAATGCAGAAATTAAAATCGAGGGCTTAACGCCAAAATGTAACGAAGAATTATTTTTGAGCGGGAACGTAGATTGGAACAAAAGTGTGATTTATAAAATTGTCGATTTCACTGGAAACGCTGAAGTTGGTAAAGTTACATTAACCGCAATGAACAAAAACAATGTTTCCCTAGAAATCGAACGCGTTATGTGGAGCAAAGAGAATAAAGAAGCAGCTGAACAGGAAGTGGCACCTGTAGAAACTGCTCCCAAAAAAGAAGTAGTGGTAGAAAAAGTACCTAAAGTAGTCACAGCTGCTCCAAAGCCTGTTACACGTGCTGAAGAACCCGTTGTAATCCCTAAACCTACTCCAGCACCAGCGCCAAAGCCAATACGTTCAGAGACAGTTGTAGCGGCACCTACTTCAGCACCTGTAAAGAAAGAAGTACCCACTCCGGTTGCAAAGCAAGAAACGGTTTCGGCTATGCCTACAAAACCAAAACAAGCGGCTCCAGCCGAAGCGAATTCAAAACTACAAGAAAATTATGTGAAGCTTGTGAAGAAAACAATTGAAGTATGTCAAGATTATGAGCTTGGCATCGATATAGATGATTCCATTGAAAACTTAAAAGAAGAATTACAAAGCCAAGGAATTAGCGTTACTTTTGATAAAGAGATTATGGATGTTGTAAATCGTCTTCGTTCTTTACAAGACAAAGGAATCAAAGTAGAAAAAGTACTGAATTTACTATAAAAATAAGGAGAGGGCAAATGCCCTCTCCTTATTTTTTATAATTCCACTCATCACTTTCGTACTTTTCTTTTGCCAATGTTTGCACTTCCTTAAGCTGTTCTTCCGTTAGTTCATACGGAACTAGCTCCACATCTAAGCCTTTTTCAAATCCAACTTGGAAGGCTTCAATCAACTGTTCGATTGTAAACGTTCGATCTGTTAATTCATTGATTGCAACGGCCTTAGAAGAAAACATGCTCTTCATACGCTCTTTCACTCGCTCATTTGGGAATAAGAATAAATCATACAGCTCATCTAAATCGATTTCTAGCGGAATAGATCCATGCTGCAGGATAACACCTTTTTGTCGTGTCTGTGCACTTCCAGCAATCTTTCGGCCTTCTACAACAATTTCATACCAAGATGGAGCATCGAAACATACGCCTGAGCGTGGATTTTTTAAATTCTCACGGTCTGCTTCCGTTTTTGGAACCGCATAGTAAGCTTCTAATCCTAACGCCTTAAACCCGTCTAATAACCCTTGCGAAATTACTCGGTATGCTTCCGTAACTGTTTTCGGCATATTCGGATGATCCTCAGAAACGATAACACTGTACGTTAATTCCTTATCATGCAATACACCCCTACCACCTGTTTGACGGCGAACAAAACCATATTTCTTTTCATTTACTACATCCATATTGATATCTTTTTCTACACGTTGAAAATACCCTACTGTTAATGTTGGCACTTCCCATTCATAAAAACGAATCGTCGGCGGCATTTTCTTTTCACTTTGCCAATTTAATAAACATTCATCTAACGCCATATTAAATGCTGGTGAACATTGACCAGAGTTAATATAACACCATTTTTCTTTTCCCATCCTGCACCTCATATAACCAATTATTTTTCACAATCTCTAGTCTAACAAATTCGACAAAATTTGTGAAAGAATACGAAATTTCTCCTCCTCACCGAACGAACCTGTTGCATAAATACATATGGGCATTATAATATTGAAAGTAGGATAAGAAAAAAGGGAGCGATAGAATCGTGTCAACAAACTTGATTATTATACTAGCCGTAATCGTAGGAATCATCGGCTACTCTGTATGGATGTTTTTCTATCAGAAAAAATTAATTAAAACACTTTCAGAAGAAGAATTTCGCGCTGGCTACCGTAAGGCACAGCTTATCGATATTCGTGAAGCAGATGAATTTAACGCGGGGCATATTTTAGGTGCTCGTAACATTCCATTATCACAAATCCGTATGCGTTACAAAGAGCTACGTAAAGACCAACCTGTCTATTTATACTGCCAAAGCGGATTCCGTACAGGACGTGCAGCTCAATATCTAAAAAAACAAGGTTACAAAGATTTCTACCAACTACAAGGTGGATTTAAATCTTGGACAGGCAAAATTAAAAAGAAATAATATTTTAAAGAACTAGCATGATTCATCCGCTAGTTCTTTTCTTCCATGTTGTTCGCAATATATAGTAAGTTCTTTTTTACTACTTCTCCATCTTGTACTTCTGTATTTCGATACAACAACTGATATTCCAGCCCTTTCTCTTTCCATATAAGCGTTGCAAATTCTTCCCCATGCTCGCCCTCATCCCTATTTTTAAAATAGGCAGCTGAACCATTATCCAATCTCATTTTTTCATGAAATCGATTTTGTTCTACAATATAAGGAAAACTGTAAGAAAAATTAGCAACTGTTAATTCTACATAATCTTTTTTTTCTGTTTCCTTTTGCTTATATTTAATCGTTAAGACAGCGTTCTTCTTCCCAATTGCTCTTACTTCCCCTTTTATATCATTCGTAATGTCATACGGTAAAAACGTTGGAACTTTAACTGATTTTGGAAAATAATTAGAAACATCTTTTAATAAGATAGGACCAGATACGCGATCTGTAGCCCCTCCTGTGCTTTCCACAAAATTTTTCTCTTCATTTATCGTTTGTTGAAACGAACATGAGCTAAGTAACACACTAGAAAACACGAAACAAATGAGCCCTTTTTTCAATTTGTTTCCGCCCTTTCATACCGCTCCCTTTACGAACAAAGCGTTAGTATGTTGTTCATATTCGCTTCGCTTGTTCATTCTCCCTTTGGAAACTTTCCTCGTTTATCTCACACATTTTGACACAGCATTTCTATTTAGACAAAAAAAGACTTTCTGCTACTCTTACGCCCAAAATAAAAAGGTTACGCGAATAACAGAAGGTCCTTTTATAACATAGATTGTGAAAAGCTTTTCAGGTCAAGCATTTTTCAGTATTTTTTCCATTCTTATCTATTTGCCTATATAATGAACGAAGAGGTGATACATATGGCGAATATAAAACAAATTGCGAAAACCGCTGGGGTATCTATAACGACGGTTTCACGCGTGCTAAATGACCATCCCTACGTCAGCGATGAAAAACGAAAACGCGTTTTAGATGCGGTTGAAGAACTAAATTATGCAAAAAATATAAATGCAATTCATTTAATAACAGGAAAAACATTGACGGTCGGTGTTATGCTTCCTTTTATTAATTTACCCTACTTTAGTACAATTATTGAAGGGATTGGAAATGAAGCATTAGCTGCTGGCTATCAGATTAACCTATGCCAAACGAACTATGATAGTAAAGAAGAAATTCGTGTTCTAGAGATGATGAAAATGAAACAATTTGATGGCATGATTATTTGCTCACGTGCAAGCTCGTGGGAACAAATTGAACCATTTGCAAAATTCGCTCCTATCATCTCATGTGAAAAGATGGAGCATCCCCTCGTTTCATCTGTTTATGTTAATCATTATGAAGGGTTTCGCATTGGTACAGAATATTTATTGCGTAAAGGTCATGAGAAGATTGGTTTTTGTTTAGCAAGGCAAAATAGCATAAATACAAAGCAGCGTGAAAAAGCCTTTTCCGATGCTCTTCATACTGCCCAAAAAAGAGTACAACCAGATTGGATGTTTTACCAATGTTACAATATGCAAGATGGTGCAAAAGTTCTGCACAGTATTTTAAACATGAAAGAGCGCCCAACTGCTATTTTTGCTGCTAATGATCAAGTGGCCGCTGGTTTAACAACTGAAGCAAGAAAACACGGCCTACGTGTACCAGAAGATCTCGCCATTCTTGGCTTTGATAACCATGAAATTTCAACAGCATTAGAGATTACAACAATTGAACATCCTGGTTTAACAATGGGTACTCGAGCCTTTTCTTTATTTCATAAGCAAATACAGGCCGAACAAATTATAGGTAGCTCAGAGGAACTCCCTTTCCATTTAATTGAACGAAAAACTGTGTAAAGAGTGCCAATTCAGGTACTCTTTTTAAATCATTTGACTCATTGACTTTATGTTTATTCTCTTTTATAATGAACCTAACGAACGGTAGGTAGGGGATGAAAATGACAGCAAACCGCATTAAAGCTGTAGCACTTTCTCATTTCGCACGCTATGGCTACGAAGGGACTTCGTTAGCAAATATTGCACAGGAAGTCGGGATTAAAAAACCATCGATTTACGCACACTTTAAGGGAAAAGAAGAATTATACTTCATCTGCTTAGAAGCTGCACTTCAAAAAGATTTACAATGCTTTACAGACGATATAAAAAAATTTTCAAAGTCATCTACTGAAGCATTACTTGTAAACTTGTTAAAAGGTTACGCAAAGCGATTTGGTGAAAGTGAAGAATCGATGTTTTGGTTACGCACTTCCTATTTTCCGCCTGATGCATTTCGCGAACAAATTATTGAAAAATCAAATGCTCACATTGAAAACATCAGAGAACTTTTATTTCCTGTATTCAAACGAGCAAATGAACAAGGTGAACTGCATAACCTTGAAATACAAGACGCTTTAGAGGCTTATTTATGCTTACTTGACGGTCTAATGGTTGAACTATTGTACGCAGGCTTAAATCGCTTTGAGACCCGTTTAAGTGCTTCTTGGAAAGTGTTTTGGCGAGGGCTTTCACAATGACGGATTGCAAATAGCAATGCGTCGTTTTTCAGCCCTTCACCTAACGACTGGTAGGAAGGAGAAATAATATATGGCATGGATTTATGTAATTTTAGCTGGCATCATTGAAATTTTTTGGGTGATTGGACTAAAGCACGCAACTACTCCACTTGAATGGGTTGGTGTTGCTCTTATAATCGCAATTAGTTTCGTCCTATTATTTAAAGCTTATAAGGATCTACCTGTTGGAACTGTATATGCAGTCTTTACAGGAATCGGAGCCGGTGGAATCGTTCTTACAGAAATCTTTATTTTCGGAGAACCATTTTCAATTGTAAAAATCTTATTTATTGGTTTAATCTTCTTTGGCGTTATTGGATTAAAACGAGTAACAGGTAAACAAGAAGAGAAGGAGGCTGCATAAAATGGCATGGGTATTTTTAATTATTGCTGGTATTTGTGAAATTGTTGGTGTACTGTTTATGAAAGTAGCCACTGAAAAGAAAGGCTGGGCACCTAAGCTTATTTTAATCGCTAACTTTGCCGTAAGCTTCTTCTTCTTATCACTTGCAATGAACTCATTACCAATGGGAACAGCTTATGCAATTTGGACTGGAATTGGAACTGCTGGAAGTGCGCTTCTAGGTATTCTTATCTTCCGTGAATCAGCTGATTGGCGTCGCCTTGCCTTTTTAAGCTGCATTTTATGCGGTGCAGTTGGCTTAAAATTAATGAGTTAACATGAGGTGAATGTCATGTGGAAAGAAAAAGGGAAACAAATTGTAACTGGAATTATAATTGGAATTGTGCTCCTACTACAAATGAGCTTTCATTTTATCGAATGGTTATTCCATAAAGGAATTTCTATTCTTACATTCCTTCCCAACATGGCACTTGAAGTTGTATCCATTGTTTGGTCAATTATCGCTTCCATCATGATTATTATCATTTGGAGTATCGCTAAACTTTGGAATAAAATAACCAAAAAAGACAGTTCTTCTGAAAAGAAGTAACTGTCTTTTTTATACTTAATGATTCGCGTTGCTTGGCAACCTAAAGAAATTGGATGCAATAAGACATAGTATTCCAAGAATAAAAACGCCAGTCCCAATACCCTTATTCGAGTTTTTAAATAAGTTAATATCCGAGTAAAAATTAAGCATCATAAGACCTAAAGAGAACAAAATCAATCCAATTCCAATTAATATTCTTCCTATTGGCGTCCGTTTTCTCATCATTACATCTCCCCCTAATTTCTTTAAAATCTAATAATATTTCCAATCCAACCGGACATAATATCAACAAGGAGCTGATTATATGCAAAATTCCATACATAAACATATCCTATTGTTATTTTTCTTATTTCTTTTCTTTGTTATATGTTTCAGCCTTATATTACATGCACCAAAAGAGATGCCGAGCACCGTTTCTGTTTATAAGTTACTCCTGTGTTATTTTCCCTATTGAAAAAGGTGTCTTGTGATGAGGCACCTTTTTCCCTGTTATATGTCCATTCGCTCATATAATTTCACACAAGCCAACATTGAGAAAACCAACATGCAAGTTGCCCCCATGCATAAGAACCCACTATGTAAATTCAATTGCTCTATATTTACTTTAAAGAAAACTTCTAAAATAAATATAGGTGCGATTAATAGAAAACAAGCTATCATAAACGTTTTCTGATAACCTAGCAGAAAGTAAATTGATAAAATTAAACTAAAAACAATAAAACCGAGGCTCATACTAGTTACAACCGTTGTTTCTACAAAATCCACTGTCTCATTTCTTAACTGAATACCTACTGTAAAGTAAGCAATGATAACACTGGTCATTAAAATAATCAGCAATGCGCTCTAAGTCTGTTGTAATATGTGTCGAGAATAATACCGATACTTCTTCTTCCATCACAATTTCTTGCAATATATCAAGTAGTTCACTACGGACAACCGGATCTAAACCTGATGTTGGTTCATCCATAATGATGCGTTCTGCATGATGCGATAACGCCATCGCAATCGCAAATTTCATTTTCATCCCTTTTGATAACTGCTTAATCTTTTTGTTTTTCGGAACTTGTAATCTCTCCATATACGATTGATATTGCGCTTCATCCCAGTTTATATATAAAGGTGCAATAATCTTCTTCATTTGTTCACATGTTAACTCTTCGTAGTAATGATTTTCATCATACACAAATCCAATATATTGCTTAATGCCTTTTTCTGCTTTTGCATTATCCTTACTGAAGATCGTAATATCCCCACTATTTTTCTTTACTAAATTCATAATCATTTTAATGGTCGTACTTTTTCCTGCACCATTTGGCCCAACAAATCCCATAATATATCCACGCTGCAATGTAAAACTTATATTTTTCACTGAAAAATCTTTATAATTTTTACAAACGTTTTTTAACTCTAACATGTCACTTATTCCCCCTTATATAGAAACGTAATCATCTGTTGCAACTCTTCCAGTGAAAGCTGCAAAAATTTACTTTCCTGGACAATCTCTTCTGCTTTACTTTCTAGTAAACGCAATCGTTGTTCCTTTATAAGCTCATTATTTTGTACGGAGACATATGTTACTTTCCCTGCAACCGTTTCAATGTACCTTTCCTTTTCAAGCTCCTCGTACGCACGTTTCGTCGTAATCGCACTAATCTGCAGTTCTTTCGCTAAACTACGGATAGACGGCAATTGATCTCCCCCCTTAAGACCTCCATTTAAAATAAGCTGCCTCAATTTCTTACTAATCTGCTCATAAATAGGGTCTGGGGAAGAATTTGAAATAATAATATTCATGTTTTCCTCCACTGTGTATATACACAGTTCCCTATTTTTAGCAAGAAAAAAAGACCAACATTTTCCTGTTGGTCTCCCATATATGTATCACTTCTCAAAGCGATCTAACATTTCATCTCTCATCCCAAAACTAACAACCGCAATTCCTACATACATAAAAATAAGAAATGCTGGATGCACTGCGTTGTACCAGCTGCTATCAACAATTAAATATACCGTTAATGCTACAACAAGTACAAATGCCAAAATAAACATATAAAAGTGTCTTGTACTACCCATGATAAACTCCTCTCTTCTCACTTCACCATTCAACAGTATATTTTATCGAATAATTCGATATGACTCAAGGCTAACTTTCTTTTATGTAATCAAGTTCTACCTTTACAATGTCATCACAAGCTATTGAAATAATTGTTCCTTGTTTATCAATCGCTGTCACTTCTGCGTTATCCATTACACGATGTGCTACACGCTCTAACATTTTTCCATAATCTCGATAACAAAATTCCTTTATATCTTTAATTTTTTTACCGTTTTCTAAATGATACACCATCCTATAACACTTATAGCCCATTCCTTCACCCCAAATTGTTCGTTTTTTCACATATACGTAAAAATGAGTTATTCTCCTCATTACACCTTCTTAATTTCAATAAAATTCTAACAAAAATACACAATTTTATCAAACCGACTTTTTCAACAAAAAAGCTTAAAAAACAACTTTCTTCCACACTGTTACATAAAATACAAAAATTCTTTACATTATTTTCATAATTTCTGCACAATTTCTCCACAAAAAAAGAACCCGCATATAGCGAGTTCTTTTCATTTTACATTTACTCAAACTTGTACAGGAGCTGGCTTTTGATAACGTAAAATCGGTTTACGTGCAGCCATTGTTTCGTCTAGACGTTTAATTACCGTCGTATGTGGTGCTTCTTGTACAACTTCTGGATTTTCTTCTGCTTCTTTTGCGATTTGAATCATCTTATCGATGAAACCGTCTAATGTTTCTTTTGACTCTGTTTCTGTTGGTTCAATCATAATACATTCTTCCACATTTAATGGGAAGTAAATTGTTGGTGGATGGTAACCAAAATCAAGCAGACGTTTTGCGATGTCTAGTGTACGTACACCAAGTTTCTTTTGACGGCGACCTGATAATACAAATTCATGCTTACAATGTCTATCAAATGGAAGATCATAGAACGGCGCTAATCTTCTCATCATATAGTTTGCATTTAATACAGCATATTCTGTTACTGCACGTAGTCCATCTGGCCCCATAGAACGAATATACGTATAAGCACGAACGTTGATACCAAAGTTTCCATAGAATGGTTTCACGCGTCCAATTGCTTGTGGACGATCGTAGTTAAAGTGATAACCATTTTCTGTTTTCTCTAAAATTGGTTTTGGTAAAAATGGAATTAAATCAGCTTTTACACCTACTGGACCAGAACCTGGGCCACCGCCGCCATGCGGACCTGTAAATGTTTTATGAAGATTTAAATGCACAACATCAAATCCCATATCTCCAGGACGTGCTTGACTTAATACCGCATTTAAGTTTGCACCATCATAATACAATTTACCGCCTGCATTATGAACGATTTCTGCCATCTCTAAAATATTCTCTTCAAATAAACCAAGTGTATTTGGATTTGTTAACATAAGTGCTGCTGTTTCTTCGTTCACAACACGTTTTAAATCTTCTAAGTCAACAAGACCGTGTTCATTTGATTTTACTGTAATTGTTTCAAAACCTGCTACTGTTGCAGATGCTGGGTTTGTTCCGTGCGCAGAGTCAGGAACGATAACTTTTGTACGGTTATAATCACCGTTTGCTTCATGATATGCACGGATTAACATTAATCCTGTCCATTCCCCATGTGCACCAGCTGCTGGTTGAAGTGTTACAGTATCCATACCTGTAATTTCGATTAAATGTTCTTGTAAGTCGTACATTAATTCCATTGCACCTTGCACTGTTTTTTCATCTTGAAGCGGATGAATGTGTGCAAAGCCTGGGAAACGAGCCACGTTTTCGTTGATTTTTGGATTGTACTTCATCGTACAAGATCCTAATGGATAAAATCCAGAATCAACGCCGTGGTTACGGTTTGAAAGTGCTGTGTAATGGCGCATAATATCAAGTTCAGATACTTCTGGAAGCTCTGCATCTTCAGTACGGATATAATCGCTCTCAAACACATCTTCTAATTTCACTTCTTCTACATCTAATTGGGGTAAGCTATATCCTACGCGTCCTTCTCTACTCATTTCAAAAATAAGTGCTTGATCTTGGTTCTTCATTGGATAGCCCCCATTTCTTTTACAAGTGTGTCAATTTCTTCTTTTGTACGAAGTTCTGTTACCGCTAGAAGCATATGATTTGTTAATTCTTTATAATCACGGCCTAAGTCGTAACCACCGATAATATTCTTTTGTACTAATGCATCATTTACTTCTTGTACTGGACGTTTGCAATCTACAACAAATTCATTGAAGAATGGTCCAGCAAATGTTACTGTAAATCCTTTTTCCTCAAATTGGCGTTTTGCATATTGCGCTTTAGAAATGTTTTGACGTGCCATTTCTTTCACACCTTGTCTTCCAAGTGCTGTCATTGCAACAGACGCTGCTAATGCATTTAACGCTTGGTTTGAACAAATGTTAGATGTCGCTTTGTCACGACGAATATGTTGTTCACGAGCTTGCAATGTTAATACGAAGCCACGTTTGCCGTCTGAATCCACAGTTTGTCCGACAAGACGTCCTGGGATTTTACGCATAAATGCTTTCGTTGTTGCAAAATAACCGCAGTGTGGTCCACCAAACTGTGTTGGGATACCAAATGGTTGTGCATCACCAATTACAATATCAGCACCAAATTTACCTGGTGGTGTTAAAGCGCCTAATGATAATGGGTTTGAAGAAACGATAAATAATGACTTTTGCTGATGAACAATTTTCTCAATATCAGCTAATCTTTCCACCTGTCCAAAGAAGTTTGGATATTGAACGATTACGCAAGCGACTGTATCATCTACTTCACTTTGTAATACATCTAAATCTGTTACACCATCTTTATGATCAATTTCAACAACTTCAAGATGTTGACCTTTTGCATATGTTTCAAGTACTGCTCTTGATTCTGGATGAACTGCTTTAGAAACAAGAATTTTCTTTTTGCGCGTATGACCAGCTGCTAACATTGCCGCTTCTGCTAACGCTGTACCTCCGTCATACATAGAGGAGTTTGCTACATCCATTCCAGTTAATTCACAAATCATTGTTTGGAATTCAAAAATCGCTTGTAATTCCCCTTGTGAAATTTCTGGTTGGTATGGCGTATAAGCTGTATAAAATTCTGAACGAGAAATAACATGATCAACAATTACTGGAGCGTGATGATCGTATACACCTGCTCCTAAGAAAGAAGCGTATTCTTTTAAGTTAGCATTTTTACGAGCCATATCAGACAGTTCTTTTAAAAGCTCTGGTTCTGACTTTGCTTGTTTAATCTTTAAATCCCCTTTGAAACGAACACTTTCTGGAATATCAGAAAATAATTCATCGATCGTTTGAACGCCGATCGTTTGTAACATTTCTTTTTTGTCTTCTTCTGTCATTGGAAGATAACGATGCAACATGAAATCTACCCCTCTCCCCGTTACTTTGAACGTTTGTAAAATGGTGTTGGAACGACTACTGCTTTAACGCGTTTATTACGAATCTCAATTTCTACTTCTGTATCAACTGCTGCGTATTTTACATCAACTAATGCTAAACCAATGCTTTTCTTTAACGTTGGAGATTGTGTACCACTTGTAACTTCCCCGATTTTTTCTTCGCCTACATATACAGGATAATGCGTACGAGGAATACCGCGTTCAATTACTTCGATGCCGACTAATTTACGAGGTGCACCGTTTTCTTTGTATTCTTTTAATGTTTCTTTTCCAAAGAAATCTGCCTCTTTATTTGTTTTTACTGCAAAACCAATTCCAGCTTCAATTGGTGTAATATCTTTTGATAGTTCTTGACCATAAAGTGGAAGTGTCGCTTCAAAACGAAGTGTGTCACGTGCTCCCAAACCACATGGTTTTAAGCCGTCTTCTGCTCCAGCTTCAAGAAGTTTCTCCCAAAGTTTTGGAGCATCTTCACTCTTGCAGTAAATTTCAAATCCGTCTTCACCTGTGTAACCTGTACGAGATACAAGTGCAGGAGTTCCATCTACAAGAACATCATTTTTAAATTTAAAGAACTTAATTTCTTTTAAATCTTCTGACACAACTTTTTGTAAAATGCCTTCTGCTTTTGGACCTTGAATTGCAAGTTGTGCAATTTCACTAGAAACATTGACTACTTTCGTATTGCCAATGACATGACTTGCTAACCACTCGTAATCTTTTTCGATATTCGATGCGTTGATTACTAATAAGTAGTCTTCTTCACCACGTTTGTAGATTAATAAATCATCTACTGTACCACCATTTTCGTAACACATTGCTGTATATTGTGCGCCTCCTACCTTTAAGGTAGAAACGTCATTTGTAACAACACGTTGTAAAAATGCCAAACTATCTGTACCTGTTACTTCTACTTCCCCCATGTGAGACACATCAAACAGGCCTGCAGCTGTACGAACAGCTTCATGTTCTTCTTTAATGCTTGAAAATTGAACTGGTAATTCCCAACCACCAAAGTCGATTGTTTTTCCACCATACTTCGCGTATACATCAAATAGCGGTGTACGTTGTAATGTAATCATGTTCTTTCCCCCTTATGCTGTCTATGACAAATCAATAAAAGTTGGCTTCCCGTATCTAAACATTTTTCATTCAGAAAAGATGGGATATACGGAATCTCAATGTATTTTTTTATGAAAGCGTAAATAAAAAAGTACTTTCTTGGATAAAATACGAAAGATTCCACACATTTCACACCATTATCCTAACATTTTTCGATCTATTTCATCAATATTCTAGCATAAAAAATAATTTAGAATTTTTTATTCTTATACTTACAAAAACAACTTCACCTTAAAATGTTAGAAATTAGGATTTTTGGTGAGGGATGTAACAATAAGCGTTTTAGTTTACAGAAGGTGGGAGAGTTTCAATGAATGTCGATATTTCCGTAGATCGGACATGGCAAAATAATTTCTTAAAACGAATTGATGAAGATGGCCCTTGGACAAATTGGGAACTATATGATTTAGCCTATAAAACAGAAGAATCATTGCTTGTCCCTACATTTGATGGTTTGCAAGCCCCTAAACATTTATCCCATTTCACACCGCTTCCTCATCAATTAGAAGTAGCACAAACTGTTATTGAACAAATGAATGGAAAAGCGATACTGGCAGATGAAGTTGGACTTGGAAAAACCATTGAAGCAGGTCTTATTTTAAAAGAGTACATGGTGCGCGGTCTTGTAAAAAAAGTACTTATACTCGTTCCAGCCTCCCTCGTTTCACAGTGGGCATATGAACTGAACACAAAGTTTTTTATTCCTGCTGTTGCCCAGAGAAAAAGCTATTCGTGGGAACAAGCTGACGTTATCGTTTCATCCATTGATACAGCGAAGCGTTCACCGCATCGTGACATCGTTTTAAACTTGGAATACGATCTCATCATTATTGATGAGGCACACAAACTTAAAAATAATAAAACAAAAAACTATGAATTTGCACAACGTCTTAAAAAGAAGTTTTGTTTATTACTAACTGCAACACCTGTCCAAAACAAAATTGATGAAATCTTTAATCTCGTTTCCTTATTAAAACCAGGACATTTAGGCAATCAGTCTAACTTCGAAGAATATTATGCATCGAAAAATCGCTCAGCAGAGTCAGATGAAGATTTAAAAGCACTCATTAATAAAGTGATGGTAAGAAATCGGCGAAATGGTACAGGTATCGAATGGCCGAAAAGGCACGTTCGGACAATATTTGTTGATTTTAATGAGGAAGAGCAGGCTCTATACAATGCGATTGAAAATTGGAAAGGACAAGACGCTTTTACCTCTGCCTTTTCATCATTAACTTTGAAACGAGAAGTATGTAGCAGCCGTGAAGCAGTTTATTATTCACTCAAAAAGCATGTAGAAAAAAGACAAAAAGAAAATGAGAATTATATACCAGACCCATATATCGATGTTTTAATGGATAAAATCAATCATATTCCTTTTAATACAAAAGCAAACCAAGCACTGGAGCTTATAAAAGAAATTGATGATAAAGTCGTCATTTTTACAGAATATAGAGCCACGCAAATGTATTTACAATGGTTTTTAAAACAGCACGGTATTTCATCAGTCCCTTTTCGTGGTGGGTTTAAACGAGGGAAAAAAGATTGGATGAAAGAGCTCTTCCAAAATCATGCGCAAGTGTTAATTGCAACCGAAGCTGGCGGTGAAGGGATTAACTTACAATTTTGTAGCCATATGATTAACTATGATTTACCATGGAATCCAATGCGGCTTGAACAGCGAATTGGACGTATCCATAGGCTTGGCCAAAAAAATGATGTTCATATTTATAACTTAGCAACGAAACATACAGTTGAAGAACATATTTTGAAACTTCTATATGAAAAAATCAATTTATTTGAGCGAGTCATCGGTGAACTTGATGAGATTTTAACAAGAATTAATATGAAAAATATCGATGCACATATTCAAGAGATTTTCGCAGGATCAAAGAGCGAAGGAGAGAT
Source organism: Bacillus pseudomycoides DSM 12442 (assembly GCF_000161455.1). Classification (GTDB taxonomy): domain Bacteria; phylum Bacillota; class Bacilli; order Bacillales; family Bacillaceae_G; genus Bacillus_A; species Bacillus_A pseudomycoides. The sequence goes on along the minus strand of NZ_CM000745.1, from coordinate 3,496,268 downwards.
TCGAATTAAGATGGAAAATTTAACATCTATCATCGACTTTGCGAAGAGAAACGAAGCTGAGGTGCAAGGCTATGCAGCAACATGAAATTCATAATTACTTATGGAATTTTTTCCAAGCAAATGACTGTGAAATTTTGGGGCGTTCCCCGCATCTACTAGATGTACAATTAACAATTGAAATGGATAAACTATTGATGAATCGCCCTTTTTATTGGCACTACCTTGAGAAAACGGGTGGCATCCCAAATCCGATGCAACTTACTCTCATTACGGATCCAGAGAATGATGAAGAAGAAGGTGAGCTTATTCACTATGGCTCTCCTCGTCTGCATCAAATCTTCCAAACAACAAAAGAACTGGGATCCTACATACGTTTATTCGAAGAAGTAAATTCAAGTGGTACAACTCATATACCACTTCATCCATGGCTTGGCGTCAATGTAAAAGTATGTTATCAATGTGATCGAAAGAAAGATATGCTTCATTCCATCGGGATTCATCTTATTTCTGGAACAATGATTACAAATTTTCATGAAACACTAGCGAAAATTCGGCTCACGCCAAAAATACCAGATTTCAGTTTTACACTTACTCCCATTATTAAGCCGCAAAGTGGATTACAGCGGATAGAAGATGCATTAAAAAATCTCATTGCAGCAGATGATCATACATGGGCTGAAGAAGCACGTGTACGCTGGAATCATGATTTAGCGCTTCTAAATCGATTTTACGAAGAAAGCGAGGAACTTCCCGAAAGCTACGACATAGAAAAACAAGCATTACAAGAGCAATATGAACCGCGTATTACAATGCAAATTATAAATGGTGGGCTCTTTTATGTAACCGCTAACCATTTTTTTTCATAAGAAAAGCCCCTTCATATGAGAAGGAGCTTTTCTTATATTTTTCCATTATACTTTCGACCATCGTTATGTTCTTGTTGTTTCTTTTCTGTCATTCGCTTTTGATATTCTCTATCTTTTGCACTCACATGGTTTGCATCTGTTGGAAGATTTTTCTTCGAACGCCCTACACCATTACTCATCTTTTTCACTCCTTGCTCTTTTAAATTCCTCCTTATTTTCAGCTATAGAAGCATTCCTTATTCATTAAAATAAGAGAAGCTTTTCGCTCCTCTTATTCCTTCACATATTTCTGAAACATATCGTGTAAGCCTTGATTTACAAGATGAGAGATCTGTTCGTCAGATTTATGTGGATAACGATCACGCAACCTGATAGATGCTTTCACCATTAAATTTTCTAATACAGAACGGCCACCTGCTCCATAAATAATTTCAGCATATTCTACAAGCCTTCCGTCCTCTAATGTTGCTGGATTATGATTGAAGAAAAATTTACTCATTGTCTCCACCTCTCTTTTTTGATAACGTTTACATTTATATAGATTATTTATGTTATTTATTTCACAATATTGTATGCATGTATAGATGATTAGTTTCATTATAAAACAACATGACGATAGGAATAATGTATTTTTTCGTCAATTTTGTGAACAAATTTTTAAAAAATGAAAGCGTTTTAATTATTATATAATAAAAAAGATTACCACGCTAGGGGCAATCTTTTTTATTTCTACTAAACTATAACTTACGCTTCGTTTGCTTCGTTTAGTACACGCTCAAGACGTTTGCGAAGCATTGGCATACCGCTGCCGCCTGCTTGGAAATGACGAAGTTTTCCTTCTTTATCAAATACGTAGTAAGCAGGAACATATTTATTTTCAAATGTATCTGTGATCGCATGTTTACTATCAACTAAAATTGGTTGAATGATATCGTGGCTTTCTGCCATTTTTTCAATTACTGCTAAGTCTAAATCTTCTTCTGAGCGAGGCATATGAACTGCTACAACGTTTAAGCGATCATCATACTCATCACGTAATTCATTTACTTCTGGCATTGCTTCTTTACATAAGTAACAGCTTACAGACCAAAAGTGAATTAATGTTGGCTTATCTCCAATTAAATCTTCACGCGTTACTGCGTCGTTTAAAATTTCTGTTGCACCTTCTAATGATGGCATTTGTTCACGTAATTTCATTCTATCTATTCCTCCTACGACTTATAAATTATAGAGTTTCTTGTCCTGGTTTCCAATTTGCTGGGCAAAGGCCGCCTGTTTGCAATGCTTGTAATACACGTAATACTTCGTCTACTTCACGTCCAATATTGTTATGGTGTACAACTTGGTACATTAATTCGCCTTCTGGACTAATGATGAATAATCCACGTAGTGCGATTCCTTCATCTTCTAATAACACGCCGTATTCGCTTGATACAACATGGTTTGTATCAGCTGCTAATGGGTAACGTAAGTCGCCTAAACCATTCTTTGTACGATCTGTGTTAATCCATGCTAAATGTGTGTGTACTGTATCTGTAGAAACACCGATTACTTCCGCATCTAAATCTTCGAACTCATCGTAGCGATCAGATAGTGCAATGATTTCTGTTGGACAAACGAAGGTGAAGTCCATTGGATAGAAATATAATACTGTCCATTTATCATTTTTCATGTTTTCTTCTAAACTAACATTTTTAAATTCTTTATTTGGCATTACTGCACTCATTTCGAAACGTGGTGCTTGTTTCCCTACTAAACGTTTTGTCATATCTATATTCATCCTCCTGAAGCTAATTGAGATTAATTTCTAATTTGTAATGATTACAATTTGTATTATATACAAGTTATCAAATTAAAGTCAACACTAAATTAAAATAATTTTAATTTGATTACAATTATCAATTAATCTTGTACAATATTCAGAAATTGTATTGTAAAATATATCTATAACTAAGGAGGCACAAAATGAATCAAAATAAGAAAGCTATATTCGATATTGTATTTTATCTCGTCTTCCCTTTTCTCATTTGGAAATTTGCAAAAACGCATATTGATCCTTATTATGCAATGCTTATTTCCTCAGTACCGGGAATTCTTTATACACTGTACTGCTTTAAGAAAGAAAAGCAGTTCAACGTTACAGGGTTCTTTATTCTTATTACCCTTATTGCTAACACGACAGTAGACTTACTATCTGGTTCTGCTGAGAGAATGCTATGGAATGATGCATATTATCATATCGTACTCGGATGCATTGTCATCTGTACAATCTTTATTAAAAAACCACTCATGTTATATTTCGCAGCTGATATCGCAGCCTTGCAAGGACATGACCGAGATAAGAGCCGCACTCTTTACCGTGACAAACGCATATATCCAGCCTTGCAATATTTAACACTATTTTTTGGTCTCCAATTCATTTTAAAAAGCTTTTTAAAAATCTATTTCATTTCTGTTTTTGGTGTAGAAGGATATGGTGAAATGAGAGCAATCATGACCGCTGTTGGCTGGGGAATTTCCATATGTATTGGGATAGGATTTGTATGGGTTAATAATAAAATACACTCAGTAACTGAACAGAAAGAATCTACAC